>NZ_JBVHIP010000016.1:0-197359 GCF_055560495.1 Kitasatospora sp. NPDC023176
CCGACGGCCGCATCGTCGACGAACTCCACCACCCCACCGCCGACACCGTCCTGGACCGCATGCGCCGCTTCGAGGCCAAGGGCCGCACCAGCTGAGCCCGTTCAGCCACCCGACGCCCCCGATCCCCTAGTACCCCCAGGACTGACGCTCCCCCATGTTCCGCACCGCACTGCGCAACGTACTGGCCCACAAGGGCCGACTGCTGATGACGATGCTGGCCGTCATGCTCGGCACCGCCTTCGTGGCCGGCACGCTCGTCTTCACCGACACCATGGGCCAGGCCCTCCGGACCCAGAACTCCAAGAGCTACGCCGACATCGCCGTCACGGTCAGCGACGACTCGGCCGTGGGCAAGGGTTACGACCGCGGCGCCACCACCGTCACCGGCCCGACCCTCACCGAGGAGGCCCGCCGGAAGGTCGCCGCGCTGCCCGGCACCGCCGAGGCCCGCGGCGTGGTCAGCGGCTTCGCCGGCATCGCCGACAAGAAGGGCGCGCTGATCGGCAACGGCTTCTCCACCACCGGCACCAACTACGTGCCGGGCGCCGACGGCACCGACCCGCGCTACCCGCTGGTCCAGGGCCGCGGCCCCAAGGACGCCACCGAGATCGCGCTCGACACCAGGACCGCCGAGAAGGGCGGCTACCGGGTCGGCGACACCGTCCGGGTCGCCGTCAACGGCCCGGTGATGGAGCTCAAGCTCACCGGCACCCTGCACACCAACGACCCGCGCGTCCTGGCCGGCGGCTCGCTGGCCGCCTTCGACACCGCCACCGCCCAGCAGCTCTACCTGAGCCCCGGCCGCTTCGCCTCGCTGGACGTCAAGGCCAAGCCCGGCACCGATGACACCGCCCTGCTCGCAGCCGTCAAGCAGGCGCTCCCCCAGGGCGACACCATCGAGGCCAGGACCGGCCGCGAACTGGCCGCCGAGCAGGACCGGATGATCGACCAGGGCTCCAAGGTCCTGAACACCTTCCTGCTGGGCTTCGCCGCCATCGCGCTGTTCGTCGGGATCTTCATCATCGCCAACACCTTCACCATGCTGGTCGCCCAGCGCACCCGGGAGCTGGCCCTGCTGCGCGCCGTCGGCGCCACCCGCCGGCAGATCACCCGCTCGGTGCAGGTCGAGGCCGTCCTGGTCGGCCTGACCGCCTCCGTCGGCGGCCTGCTGGCCGGTGTCGGGATCGCCGTCGGGCTCAGGGCGCTGCTGAACGGCCCGATGGACTTCAACCTGCCGGACGGCCCGCTGGTGATCGCCCCCACCACCGTCCTGACCGCGCTCGCGGTCGGCGTGCTGGTGACGCTGGTGGCCGCCTGGCTGCCCGCCCGCCGGGCCTCCCGGATCGCCCCGGTGGCGGCGATGAGCGCCACCGAGCAGCCCGCCACCCAGAAGAGCCTGGTGGTCCGCAACACCGTCGGCCTGCTGTTCTCGGTGGCCGGGCTCGGTCTGCTGGCCGCCGGTATCAGCGGCAAGGAGGTCAAGCTGGTCGGCCTCGGCGCGGCCGCACTGCTGCTCGGCGTGTTCGTGCTGACCCCGCTGCTGTCCCGGCCGCTGATCGCGCTGCTCGCCCCGGTGCTGCGCGCCGTGTACGGCACCCCGGGCAAGCTCGCCCAGGAGAACGCCGTCCGCAACCCGCGCCGCACCGCCGCCACCGCCTCGGCGCTGACCATCGGCGTCACCCTGATCACCTCGCTGACGGTGATCGGCGCCTCGGTGAACAAGGCCGTGGACGACTCCACCGAGAGCGACCTCAAGGCCGACTACACGGTCGCCATGCAGAACGCCTCGATGCTCTCCGACGAGGTCGCCACCCAGATCGCCAAGACGCCCGGTGTCCGCGTGATGAGCGCCGAGCGCGGGCTTCCGGTCACCGTCGGCCAGGGCAACGGCGAGGGCGAGGGCGACGGCGACGGCGACCGGGAGTGGCTGACCGCGGTGGACGCGGCGACCATCGACCAGCTGACCACCGTCAAGATCAAGGAAGGCTCCGCGGACGCCCTCAAGCAGGGCAAGCTGCTGGTCAGCGCCGGCCGCAGCGAGCGCGCCGGCTACAAGCTCGGCGACACCCTCGCCGTCACCTACCCGGACGGCGCCAAGGGCTCGCTCACCGTCGGCGGCATCCTGGAGGCCGACACCGCGCCGGCCAACGTAATCGCCCCGGAGGCCGTCGTCGGCCCGCACGCCAAGCCCGGCACCGGCCTGGACAAGATCCTGGTCAAGGGCGAGCACGGCGCGACCGAGCAGCTCAAGCAGGCGCTGCGGGACGCCACCGGCGGCAACCCGCTGATCGCCGTCAAGGGCGACAAGGACATCAAGGCGGAGAGCCGCCAGGCCATCACCAACATGCTCAACCTGATGTACGGGCTGCTCGGCATGTCCGTGGTGATCGCCGTCCTCGGTGTGGTCAACACCATGGCGATGTCGGTGTTCGAGCGCCGCCGGGAGATCGGCATGCTGCGGGCCATCGGCCTTGACCGGCTCGGCATCCGCCGGATGGTCCGGCTGGAGTCGCTGCTGATCGCGCTGTTCGGCGGGCTGGTCGGGATCGGCCTGGGCATCCTGACCGCCTGGGCGGCGATCCGGACGATGGCGGACGACCTCAAGGGGCTCGGCACCGTGGTGCCCCCGCTGCAGATCGCCTGCTTCCTGCTCGCGGCCGCCGTGATCGGCCTGCTGGCCGCGCTCTGGCCGGCCCACCGGGCGGCGAGGCTGGACATCCTGGACGCGATCAAGAGCCAGTAACCCGCGCCCCGCGTCACCCACGGAGCCCCGGACGGTCCGACCGTCCGGGGCTCCGCGCTTGCCCCGTACACCGAGGACCGGTGGCGTGCGCCGGCGTTCGCCGGCGCTCGGTGGTGTTCGGTGGTGTTCGCTGGCGCTCGGTGGTGATCGGTGGCGGATTGTCGGTGATGCGTGCAAGGATCGCCGCACATTGACACGACGTCACACCACGGGGGTGGATCGTGATTTCGAGCTGGATCACGGGGACGGACTCGAGCGGGAACACGCACACGGCGAGGATCGTCACGCGCGGCAACGACGAGCGCTATGTGGAGTGCGACAGCTGCGACTACCAGCGGCGGGTGTCCTGGAGTGCGCGCGACACCGCCGAGTCGCACCTGTGGAACGCCCACGACGCCTCCGGGTTCCACCGGCGGCTCGCGGCCGGCCCGTTCGTCGTGGCCGGCATCGCGCTGCTCGTGATGTTCTTCTTCCTGGCCAAGTCCCACATGATCTAGGACAGATCCAGGACTGTTGACACGACACCGCACCGCCCGGCGGGGCGGCCGGGCGGTGCGGGGCGTGCGGTGAACTGCCGGGTCAGGCGGCCGGCTTGGCGGCGACGGGCTCGGCGGGCTTCGCCTTGCCGCCGAACAGGTTGAAGAACACGGCCAGCGTGGGCAGCAGGTAGGCCAGCCAGACCACCAGCTGCAGCACTGTCGGGTCCGGCTGGAAGTTGAACACGCCCTTCAGCAGGGTGCCGTACCAGCTGTCCTTGGGGATGGTGCTGGAGATGTCGAAGGCCGTCGCGTGCAGGCCGGGCAGCCAGCCGGCCTCCTGGAGGTCGTGCACGCCGTAGGCGAGCACGCCGGCCGCGACCACGACCAGCATCGCGCCGGTCCAGGTGAAGAACTTCGCCAGGTTGATCTTCAGCGCGCCCCGGTAGAACAGCCAGCCGAGCACCACCGAGGTGAGCAGGCCGAGCGCGGCGCCGATCAGCGGGTTCCAGCCGTCGTCGGTGGCCTGCACCGCCGACCAGATGAACAGCGCGGTCTCCAGGCCCTCCCGGCCGACCGCCAAGAAGGAGGTGACCACCAGCGCCGTGGTACCCATCGCGAGCGCCGCGTCCAGCTTGCCGTGCAGTTCGGTCTTCAGGTGCCGGGCGGTGCGCCGCATCCAGAACACCATCCAGGTCACCAGCCCGACCGAGATGATCGACAGCGAGCCGCCGAGCGCCTCCTGGGCCTCGAAGGTGAGCTGCGAGGAACCGAACTGCAGCACCGCGCCGAAGACCATGGAGAGCACCACGGCCGCGCTGACGCCGAGCCACACCGGCGGCAGCTTGTCCCGGCGGTCGGTCTTGACCAGGTAGGCGATCAGGATGCAGACGACCAGGCTGGCCTCAAGGCCCTCGCGCAGGCCGATCAGGTAGTTGCCGAACACGGCTGACTCCTTGGATCCGTGGGGGTGGGGACGGGCCTGTCTCTCGGGTTGTGTCGGATCAGGCCGCGGCGTTGGGGTGCGTGCATCGCAAGGCGGAGGTGGGGGCGCCTCCCGGCCGGAGGCCGGGAGCGGAGGCGATGCGGTGGGGGCACCTCCCGGCCGGAGGCCGGGAGCGGAGGCGATGCGGTGGGGGCACCTCCCGGCCGCCTGGCTGGGGGCCATCGGGCGACCGACGACAACGCGGCGAGGTGCGTGCCCCAACACCGCGGACCCGGCAAGGGCCCGGGAGACAGGCCCCTAGCCGAACAGGGCCTGGCCCCACCACTCGCCCGGCTTGCGTACGCCCGCCGGGCAGGCGAAGTGGGCGGAGCCGACGTGCTGGATGTACTCGTTGAGCTTGTCAGAGGCCGCGAGCCGCTGCTGGAGCGGCACGAAGGCCTTGCGGGTGTCGCGCTGGTAGGCGAGGAAGAACAGCCCGGCGTCCAGGCGGCCGAGGCCGTCGGTGCCGTCGGTGAAGGAGAAGCCGCGGCGCAGGATCATCAGGCCGTTGTTGGCGTCCGGGTGGGCCAGGGCGACGTGCGACGTCGCGGGCATCGCCTTGAGGTCGGGGGCGTCGTGCTCCCTGCCCTTGCCGTACGGGGCGCCCTCGCCCTTGGTGCGGCCGAAGGTGTCCTCCTGGTCCTTGAGCGAGGCGCGGTCCCAGGTCTCGATGTGCATCCGGATGCGGCGGGCGACCAGGTAGGAGCCGCCGGTCATCCACTCCGGGCCGTCGCCGGGGGCGGCCCAGACGTGCGCGGCCAGGTTGCCGGCGTCGGAGCCCGCGATGTTGTGGGTGCCGTCCTTGAAGCCCATCAGGTTGCGCGGGGTCTGCTCGTCCGGGGTGGTCGAGGAGGTCTTGCCGAAGCCGAGCTGGGACCAGCGGATGTTGACGGTGCCCATGCCGATCCGGGCCAGGTTGCGGATCGCGTGCACGGCGACCTGCGGGTCGTCGGCGCAGGCCTGGACGCAGAGGTCGCCGCCGCTGCGCAGCGGGTCGAGCCTGTCGCCCTTGAAGGCGGGCAGTTCGATCAGGGCGTCGGGGCGCTGGGCCTTGAGGCCGAAGCGGTCCACCGGTTGTCCGTCCGGGCCGGTCTTCTCGAACAGGCTGGGCCCGAAGCCGATGGTGAGGGTGAGCCGGGAGGCGGGCAGGCCGAGCGCCTCGCCGGTGTCGTCCGGCGGCGCCTCGGCGGAGCCGGGGACGGCGCCGGTGCCGACCTCGCGGCCGCCGGTCATCGCGGCGGCCGCCTTGGTCCACTCCTTGAGCAGCTTGACCAGGGACTCCCGGGTGGCCTTCTCGGAGACGTCGAAGGCCGCGAAGTGCAGCCGGTCCTGGACCGGGGTGGCGATGCCGGACTGGTGCTCCCCGTAGAAGGGCACCTCCCCGGCGGCCGTCGCGGCGGCGGCCGGGGCCGGGTCGTCGTCCTGCCGGACGGCCGCGGCGACCGAGCCGACGGCGGCGGCGCCGAGCGCGACGCCCGCGCCGGCCCAGCCGATGACGGCGCGGCGGCTGACCGCGCCCGGGTTGGCGGTGGCGGTGGCGGCAGCGGCCGGGGTGCCGTTCTGCTGCTCGTTCTCGGCGTCCATCGGCGGGCGGGCCCTTCTCACGTGCTGAACCACTGAACTGCTGAACTTCTGACTGACTGGCCTACTGAAGTGCTCTCGGCGGAGCGCTACTTGACGACCACGGCGGCGGCCAGCCGCGACAGCGGCTCGCCCAGCGAGTTGACCGCGTCGGAGAAGGTCTTGCGCTCGGCCTCGGTGACCTTGTCGTACGGGGTAAAGATGCCGTCGGCCTGCCGGTACTTGGCGAGCAGGGCGTTGATGGCGGCGAACTCGGAGTCGAGGGTCTTGGCCAGCTCCGGATCCTTCTCGGCGGCGACCGGCTTCAGCAGCTCGTAGGCCTTCTGGGCGCCCTCGACGTTGGCGTGGAAGTCCGCCAGGTCGGTGTGGCTGTAGCGGTCCTCCTCGCCGGTGATCTTGTTGGTGGCGACCTCGTCCAGCAGCTCCTTGGCGCCGTTGGCCATGCTGGTCGCGGTGATCTCCGCCTCAGGGATCTTCTTCTGCCAGTCCTTGAGGTCGGCGACCAGCCGGTCGGCGAGGGTCTTCTCCTCGTCGCCGATCCTGGCGTCGGCCCAGAGCGCCTTCTCCAGCCGGTGCCAGCCGGTCCAGGCCTGGCCCTGCTCCAGCTTGTCCTCGCGGGTGTCGGTCTTGGGGTCGACGTCCCCGAAGCTCTCGGCGACCGGCTCGGTGCGCTCCCAGCCGGTGCGCGAAGGCGCGTACAGCGACTTGGCCTTCTCCAGGTCGCCGGCCTTGATCGCGGCGGCGAAGGCTTCGACGGCCGGGATGGTGGCGTCGGCCTGCTCCTGGGCGTAGGTGCGGTAGGAGTCGACGGCGGCGGCCAGGCGCGGGTCGGCCGGGGCGGTGCTGCCGCCCTCGCCGGTGACCGTGATCTTCTGGCGGATGCCGTCGCCAACCATGCCGGGTTTGCAGGCGATCTCGTACGAGCCGGCCTTGATCTCGGCGTTGATGCTGGCCTTGGTGCCGGGGCCGATGTTCTCCCGCTCGGTGACGATCTTGTCGCCGGCGGCGTAGACGTAGACCTCGGTGGTCTTGGAGCCCTTGTTGCTGATGTCCAGCACCACGTGACCGGCCGGGAAGCTGGCCTTGGAGACCTCGCAGGCGGTGTCGGTGGCGTTGATCCTGACCGCGTCCGCGCCGCCCGCCCCGTCGTCCTTCTTCGACGCGCAGCCGGCCAGGGCGGCGGTGGCCACGGCGAGGCTGAGCAGCGCGGCTGCGGTGGAACGACGGCGGGCGGGCATGGGGGCTCCAACGGAAAAGGGCATGGGGGTGCCAAGGCCGGGTAAAGCGCCGGCCAGGCCGGTGCCTCCTTTTTAGCTAAGGCATACCTTACGTAAGAAGTCTTTACCGTCGACACCCGGCCCCCGCCCTGCCCGAACCGTTACCTCCCTGCCCGAACCGTTACCTCCGGGGCCGCCGCTCCTCCGGCTGCTCCCCCGCCTGCTCCGCCGCCTGCCGCTCCGGCACCCGGCGGGCGGCCGCGCGGGCCGTCCAGCGGCCCTCCCGGCGGCTGATCCGGATCGGGTGGCCGAAGGTCTCGCTGATCAGCGCGGTGGTCATCACCTCGTCCACCGGCCCGGCCGCCAGGCACTCGCCCTCGCGCAGCAGCAGGGCGTGGGTGGTGCTCTCCGGCAGCTCCTCCAGGTGGTGGGTGACCAGCACGCTCGCCAGCTCGGGGTGCTGGTGGCGCAGCAGGTCCAGGCTGTCCAGCAGCAGCTCGCGGGCCGTGAGGTCCAGCCCGGTGGCGGGCTCGTCGAGCAGCAGCAGCCGGGGGCTGGGCATCAGCGCGCGGGCGATCAGCGCCCGGCCTCGCTCGCCCTGGGAGAGCGTGGTCCACGGGGCGTCGGCCATCGCGGCCATGCCGAGCGTCTCGATCAGCCGCTCCGCCCGCTCCACCGCCTCGGGGGCGGGCTTGCGGTGCCACTCCGGCTCGATCGTGTTGGTGAACCCGGTGAGCACCACCTCGCGCACGCTCAGCGGCGAGCGCAGCGGGTGCCGCGGGTTGACGTGCCCCAGGTGGGCGCGCAGCTCCCGGATGTCGACCCGGCCCAGCCGGCGGCCGAGCACGTCCACGGTGCCCCGGGTCGGGTGGGAGACCGCGCCGAGCAGCGCGAGCAGGGTGGACTTGCCCGCGCCGTTGGGGCCGAGCAGCGCCCAGTGCTCGCCGGGCCGGATCTCCAGGGTGATGCCGCGCAGCAGGTGCCGGCCGTCGCGCACGACGTCCACGTCCTGGGTGCGCAGCAGCGGGCCGTCGAAGGACGGGTCGGACGTGGTCATGGGGGCGGCTCTCCGATCGCTGCACCGGGCAGGGTACGGGCGGGGCGCCGCACCGGCCGGCCGGCGCCGATCGTCCGTGTGCACCGTACAACCGTCGGCGGGAGCGGAACCCGGCCGTCCGAGGGATGGACCCCGGCCCGCGCGCAGCGGGCCCGACCCGCCCGGCCGCGCGCGGCCTGCGCCTGACGCCGGATCCGATCGGCCCGCCCGCGGGCGAGTCTTCAGAATCCCCTTGCGCGAAGGGAGTTGGGGAGGAACATGGTGCCTTCCGAGGGGGACGAGGGGGAGGCGTGATGGTCGTGGACGAGGAACGGCCCGACAGTCTGCACGGCCTGGTCGAGCGGCAGGCCCGCCGGGCGCCGCAGGCGGTGGCGGTGCGCTGCGGCGAGCAGGAACTGACGTACGGGGAGCTGGACGCCCGCGCCGACCGGCTGGCCGCCCACCTGGCGGGGCGCGGGCTGGGCCCGGGCCGGCGGGCGGCGGTCGCGCTGGGCCGGGGCACGGAGGTGTACGTCGCGATGCTGGCGGTGCTGAAGACCGGCGCCGCCTTCGTCCCGCTGGAGCCGACGGCGCCCGACGCGCTGCTGCGGCACGTGCTGGGCGACGCCGCGCCCGAGCTGGTGGTCACCGAGGAGCGCCACCGGGTGCGGCTGGCGGACGCGGGTGGGGCGCAGTTGGTCTGCCTCGACGAACCGGACCTGCCGCAGCGAGAGTTCGCGCAGCCGGAGGTGTCCCCGGGGGACGTCGCCTGCGTCTTCTACACCTCCGGTTCCACCGGCCTGCCCACCGGCACCCTGGTCGAGCACCGCAACCTGCTGGCCGCGTACGCGGGTTGGCGCGAGGTGTACGGGCTGACGCCCGAGGACCGGATCCTGCAGACGGCGAGCCTGGAGTTCGACGTCTTCACCGCCGACTGGGTCCGCGCGCTGGGCACCGGCGCCACCCTGGTGGTCGCCGCGTACAACCTCACCCTGGACCGCACCGCCGACCTCGCCGCCCTGCCCGCCCTGGTGGCGGAGGAGCGGATCACGGTGCTGGAGCTGAACGTCCGCACCGCGCGCCGGCTCACCGCCCTGCTGACCGCGACCCGCGCCGGGCTGCCCGGGGTGCGGCTGCTCACCATCGGCGCGGAGAAGTGGTACCTGGACGAGCAGTTGGCCCTGCAGCGCCTCCTCGGCGGGAGCACCAGGGTGCTGAACGTCTACGGCCTGGCCGAGGCCACCGTGGACAGCACCTACTTCGAGGTGCGCGGCGCGGCCGCCGCCGAGGGCGCCGAGCGGGTCTCGCTGGTCGGCCGGCCCTTCCCCGGCACCCGGGTGTACGTGCTGGGCCCGAACGCCACCCCGGTGCCGTCCGGGCGGGTCGGCGAGATCGCGATCGCGGGCTCCGGCCTGACCCGCGGCTACCTCAACCGGCCGGTGGACACCGCCCGCCACTTCGTCCGTGCCGACTTCGCCCCGGACGGGCGGGTGCTGCTCACCGGCGACCTCGGGGTACTGCGGGCGGACGGCGTGCTGGAGTTCGTCGGAAGGGCCTCCACCGTGGTCGGCCCGCTCGGCGCGAACCGGGCGACCACGGTGACCACGCGGGTCAAGGCGGCGGCCCGGGCCGAGGGCGCGCTGCGCGCCCACCCGGCGGTGCGGGAGGCGGCCGTGGTCGAGGTTCAGCCCGTACCGGGGCGGCGGGTGCTGGTCGGCTACGTGGTGCCCACCCAGGGCTCGCCGGGCGGGGTGGACGGCTGGTCGCTCACCCAGTACCTGCTGACCGAGCTCAACGGCTTCTCCTCGCCCGCCGCCGTCATCGTCGTCCCGGAGCTGCCGCGCACCCGGGCCGGGAAGCTGGACCGCGCCGCGCTGCCGCTGCCGGCCCCGCCGCAGCACACCGCGCCGCACTCGGCCAAGGCGGGCGGCAGCCGCAAGGGCGGCGGCAAGGCGGGGGGCGGGGCGAACAACGGCGACGACTCGGCGGGCTGCCTGGCGGCCTTCATCACGGTGGTCACCACCATCCTCACCCGGGCCCTCACCGACACCTTCTTCCCCGGTTCGACGGACCTCTCGGGGGTGCCGTCCGAGTACCACTTCTGGTTCGGACTCCTGTACTTCGCCGAGTGCGCCGCCTTCGGCGCCGGGCTGGCCTTCCTGTTCCTCGGCCTCCCGGCGGTGCTGCGGCAGGGCCGCTCACCCAAACTGTCGGTGCTCACCCACCTCTCGGTGGTCTGGCTGCTCGCCAACTGGTGGCCGCAGGACAATCTCTACCGGCTGACCGCGGCCACGGACTGGGCGCGCGAGACGGCGATGGTGTACGTGTTCAACATCTCGCTGATGCTGGCCGCGGTGATCGTGGTGATCTTCCTGTTGACCAAGCCCCGTGCCGGCAGCAGAAAGTGACGTGTGATCAGCGCAGTGCCTCGAACATCCCGGTCAGCCCGTGGTTGGCCGCCGTGAGCAGCGCCTGGGCGGCGTCTAGCGCCTCGGTGTCCGGCCCGGCCAGGGCGAGGCCGACGGCGGGCTCCGGCTCGTGGCCGGCGGTCGGGATCAGCGGCAGCAGGGTGACCCCGAGCCGGGCGCAGCGCCGGCGCTGCCGGTCGAGGTGGTCGTGCAGCGCCTCGGGGGCGAGCCGGGCGCCGAGCGGCAGCGCGTCCAGGGTGCGGACCAGGTGGCCGGGGCCGCGTACCCGGTCGAGGCGTTCGCGGAGCATGAAGGCGACGGCGGGGCCGGTGAGCCGCAGGTTGATCTCGGTGGGGGCGAGCCGGCGCTGCCGGTCGGTGACGAAGTCGACGTCGTACCAGCCGCGGTAGCCGTCGGCGGCCAGCCGCTCCCCCACCGCGAGGGCGAGGCCGCGGGCGGTCTCGGCGGCGGCCCGAGGCACCACGCCGGGGCCGACGGTGACGCCCTGGTAGCGGGTGCCGGCCACCTCCATGGCGCCCGCCCCGACCGGGTGCACGGTGCCGTCGGGGCCGATCACGGCGTCGTAGGTGAGGTCGCGCAGCCGGGCGGCCGGGCCCGGGTCCACGTACTCCTCCAGGAGCAACTCGCCCTGGGGCGGCAGGACTTCGGAATGGACCAGGCGGCGCAGCAGCGCGCCACCGCCGCCGGCGGCGAACAGTTCGGCGGGCTCGACCACGACGGTGCCGTATCCGCCGACGCCGTGCGGGCTCTTCAGTACGGTGGTCAGGCCCCGGGTGGCGCGGACGGTCAGCCGGCGGGCGGCGCGGCGGCGGCCGTCAGCGCGCTCCTGGGCCGGGACGACGATCCCGGGGTATGCGGGCGCGAGCTGCGCGAACAGCCCGTGGGCGGCGGCCTTGGACTCGTAGCGGCGGACGGCGGCCAGTTCGGGCCCCTCGCCCTGGGCCGCCGTGCGGCCCCAACTGATGACCGGGTGGCCGGAGTCGGCGATCGCGGCGGCGAGGGCCGGCCGGGCGGCGAGCGCCTCGGCGAGCGTCTGCCCGGCCGCGACTCCGCTGTGCACCTGGACCGGCCCCCAGGCCAACTCCCGGGCCAGCCAGTCGGTCCAGGCCCGGTCGACCTCGGCGGGCAGTACCAGCACCGCCGGTTCCGGGCTGTAGCCGACGGCCAGGCAGGCGTAGTGGTGCGCCTGCCGCAGCCGTCGTGCCCGCTGCGCGGCATCCATGCCGGGCGCGACGAACTGCGCGTTGAAGTCCGCGACGTTGCCGATGTGCACCGCCGCCCGCCCGCCGGTCCAGGCCCCCACCCATCCGTCCATGGAGCGAGAGCTTAGGGGCTCGGAGCGTCAACGGCCCCGGCGGTGCCGGTAGTCGACGGTCACGACGGCCGTGTGGACGGCTTGTTAAGTTCCGATCAGTTTTGATTTGACAAGGACACAACTTGGCAAAGTTATGACCTTTCCTCTAGCTCAACCTGACTGATCGCCGTCAATCTCGGTCGCAGCTCTTTGCAGCCCCTTTCCCTGCAGCTAACCCCACTGGAGCCAGAGTTGAGCCTGACCCCCTCCTCCCACCGTGTCCGCACGGCCGGAGCGATCGCCGTCGTCGCCGCCCTCGCCGCCGTGGCCGTCCCCGCCACCACGGCCTCCGCCGCGCCCGCCACCCGCGACGCGGCGATAGCCCAGGCCCGCGCCAACGTCACCCACAACGCCGGGGTCTTCGGCTACGGCGCGGGCCAGGACCTCGTCCTCAAGGACGTCGTCCTCGACGCCGACGGCACCTCCCACATCCGCTTCGACCGCACCTACCAGGGCCTCCCCGTGGTCGGTGGCGACCTGGTCGTCCACCAGGACACCCGCGGCAGGCTCAAGGACACCTCCCGGGCGGCCGCCCACGACGCCGCCGTGAAGTCCACCGTCCCCAAGGTGCCCGCCCAGTCCGGCGCCGCGAACGCGCTCTCCGCCGCCCCCGGCGTCCGGGACGCCACCAGCACCCCCGAGCTGGTGGTCTGGGCCGCCGACGGCACCCCCCGGCTGGCCTGGCGCACCGTCGTGGAGGGCACCGGCGAGCACGGCCAGCCGGCCGGCAAGGTGGTCGTCACCGACGCCACCACCGGCGAGCAGATCGAGTCCTACGACGCCGAGCACCAGGCCGCCGGCACCGGGAACTCCGAGTACACCGGCCAGGTCACCATCGAGACCACCGCGGCCAACGGCGGCTACACCCTCACCGACCCGGTCCGCGGCCACGTCACCAAGGACGCCGGCAACCTCTCCGCCGGCTCGATCAAGGCCACCTCCGGCACCCCGTTCACCAGCACCACCAACGTCTGGGGCGACGGCCGGAAGTTCTCCGCCAACCGCGCCACCGCCGCCGTCGACGCCCACGCCAACACCGCCTGGACGTACGACTACTACAAGAACGTGCACGGCCGGAACGGCATCAAGAACGACGGCAAGGGCGCGACCGTCTTCGTCCACGTCGGCACGAACTGGGACAACGCCCAGTGGTCCGACAGCTGCTTCTGCATGATGACCGGCGACGGCAACGGCAACACCGACCCCGAGCAGGTCGACCTCGACACCATGGGCCACGAGATGACCCACGGCGTCACCAGCGCCACCGCCAACCTGCGCTACAGCGGCGAGTCCGGCGGGCTCAACGAGTCCACCAGCGACATCTTCGGCACCATGGTGGAGTGGTACGCCAACAACAAGGTCGACACCGGCGACTACCTGTTCAGCGACCAGTCCACCCCGCCGTGGCTGCGCCGCTTCGACAAGCCCTCGTTGGACGGCAAGTCGGCCGACTGCTGGAGCAGTTCGGTCGGCAAGCTCGACGTCCACTTCTCCTCCGGCGTCGGCAACCACTGGTTCTACCTCGCCAGCGAGGGCAGCGGCGGCAAGACCGTCAACGGGGTCGCCTACAACAGCCCGACCTGCAACAAGTCCACCGTCACGGGCATCGGCAACCAGAAGGTCGCCAAGATCTGGTACCGCGCGCTGACCGTCTACATGACCTCCACCACCAACTACAAGGGCGCCCGCGCAGCCTCCCTCAACGCCGCCCGCGACCTCTACGGCGCCGGCAGCACCGAGTACAACGCGGTCGCCGCCGCCTGGAGCGCCGTCAACGTCAACTGACGCCCCACAGTCAGCTGTTGAACCCGATGTGGACGTGGTCGTGGTGGGTGTCGTCGGTGAAGAACCGGTTGCCGACACCCGCGATCGCCACCGGCCCGCCCACGTTGTACGAACCGGCCGCCGCCGCGTCCCGCATGAAGGACTCGACCAGCTGCCGGGGCGTGGCCGGGTCCACCACCGCCCGGCCGTCGATCCGCCACACGTCGAAGGCCCGGCCCAGCGGATGGTCGCTGGGCCGGGCCGTCCCGAAGACGTCCAGCGGGTGACCGCTGCGCACCACGCTCACCGACAGCGCGTACGGGCCGGCCAGCCGCAGCATCGCCGCGAGCACGGTGTCGTGGACGGTGCCGCTGCGCAGGTCGTCCGCCGCCTCGGGCGGCAGCTCGATCCTCGGCTCGGCCAGCACCCTGGCCACCGCCGGGACGGGCGAGGCCGCGGCCGGGCCCGGATCCCCCGGGTACAGCGCGGTGACGGTCCAGCGCGGCTCGGCCCGGCTCAACCGGACGTCCACCGTGACGCCGCCCGAGGCCACCGAGCCGTCCGGCTGTCTGGTCCACTGCCGGCAGACCACCAGCACGCTGGCCGAGTCGGCGAGGATCCCGCCGTACTGGGCGACGATCACCTCCAGGCTCGCCTCCGGGGCCGCCGCGGCGAGCCGGCCCGCCTGGTCCGCCAGCCCCGGCGGCAGGCCCAGCGCCGCCACCCGGGCCCGGGCCGCCGGCGCGCCCTGCCCGCCGGGCGGCCAGGCGCCGAGCGCGGAGACCAGCTCGACGGCGCGGCGCTTGACGTCGGGCTGGATCTCGCCGGGGCCGGGCTGCCAGAGCGGTGGGTTGGGCAGCGGGCTCGGGGTCGGCGTCAGCGTTGGTGTCGGCGTCAGCGTTGGTGCCGGCGTTGGTGTCGGCGTCACCGCAGGGGTCGGGGTCACCGTCGGGGTTGGTCCTTCGGTCAGGGCGGACCCCGAACTCGTCGCCGCGGCACGTGGTTCGGCCCCGCCGGAACACCCGGCCACCCCCAGCAGCACCACCGCCGCCCCCGCCCGCAGCACCCCGCGCCGGCCCGCACCCCGGCCACCGTCTCCGAGTCCGTCTCCGCTCGCCATGCGGTCAGTATGCGACCGGCGGCCCCGACCGGGCGCGGGCGTCAGCCCAGACAGCGGATCGGCTCACCCGCCAGGAAGGCCGCGATGTCCTCCACCGCCTCGCCGAAGTACCGCCGGTAGTTGTCCTGCGAGACGTACCCCAGGTGCGGGGTGGCCAGCAGCCGGGGCGCGCGGCGCAGCGGGTGGTCGGCGGGCAGCGGCTCGATGTCGAAGACGTCCACGGCGGCGCCCGCGATCCGGCCGCCGGTGAGCGCGGCGAGCAGCGCGTCCTGGTCGACGATCGCCGCCCGGGAGGTGTTCACCAGGTAGGCCTCGGGCTTCATCAGGGCGAGTTCGGCGGCGCCGATCAGCCCCCGGGTGCCCGCGTTGGACGCCAGGTGGACCGACACGAAGTCGCTCTCCCCGAGCAGTTGCTCCTTCGACCCGGCCCGGCGCACCCCCGCCTCGGCCGCCCGCTCCTCGGTCAGGTTCCGGCTCCAGGCGAGCACGTCCATGCCGAAGGCGAGCCCCACCCGGGCCACCGCGGCGCCGATCCGCCCGAGGCCGAGCAGGCCGAGCGTCCGCCCGTGCAGGTCGGCCCCGACGGTGCTCTGCCAGGGGCCTCCCTCGCGCAGCGCGGTGTTCTCCTGGACGATGCCGCGGGCCAGGCCGAGCAGCAGCGCCCAGGTCAGCTCGACCGGCGGGGTGCCGGAACTGGCGGTGCCGCAGACGGTGACGCCGTGCGCCGCGGCGGCCGCGTGGTCGATCACCGAGTTGCGCATGCCGGAGGCGATCAGCAGCTTGAGCCGGGGGAGCCGGGCGAACAGCGTGGCGGGGAACGGCACCCGCTCGCGCAGGGTGACCACGATGTCGTACTCGGCGAGGGCGGCGGCCAGTTCCTCCTCCGAGCCGTGGTGCTCGCGGAAGGCCGTCACCTCGACCCGGCCGGCCAGCGGGGACCAGTCGGCGGAGCTGGTGGCGACGCCCTGGAAGTCGTCCAGGACGGCGCAGCGAAGGAGCGTCATGCCTGCAGCTAAGCAGACGGGCCACGGCCCCGGGAGCCGCAGCCCGTCACGGTCCCCGGTCCGGACGATCCACGAGGGCGCGCCGAGCTCGGCGCGCAGGACGGCCATCGGGTACCTCGGCTCGCGCGGGTCGGACCAGGCGCCCCGGCCGTCCAGCAGGATCTCCAGCGGGCCCTGCTCGACGGGTTCGGCTCCGTCCGTGCCGGGCAGCCTATCCGGCCGGCCGGCTCAGCCGTCCGGGGTCAGCAGCGCCTCCGCGGTGGCCGTGCGGGCGTACAGCACCCAGCGGCCCGCGCGGTGGGCGCTGACCAGCCGGGCGTCCCGCAGCGCCGTCAGGTACTGGGAGACAGCGGAGGGCGACAGTCCGGTGCGCCGGGCGAGTTCGGCGGTCGAGGCCGGGGCGGCGAGTTCGGCCAGCAGCCGGGTGCGGGAGCGGCCGAGCACCGCCGCCAGCGCCTCCGTACCGGGCGGGGGTGCGGTCGCCCTCCAGAGGCCGCCGATCCCGCGGGCCGGGTAGGCGAGTTGCGGCGGGTCCGGCGGGGCGAACCGGGTGTACAGGGCGGGGCCGGTGAAGGCGGACGGGATGAGCAGCAGGCCCGGCCCGGCCGTGCCGCGGGGCAGCGGGCGGGAGCGCCGGCTCAGCTTCAGGGCGCCGTCCGTCCACCGCAGTTCGGCGTGCAGGTCGTTCAGCGCCCGCTCGGCGCCGTGCTCGGCGGCCTGCCGGGCCCGGTGCCGCACGTCGGCGTCGAGCACCGCGCGGATCCGCGCCCAGTAGGGCGCGAGGGCCAGTTCCCAGTACGCCTCGACCGCCTCGGCGAGCCGCGCCAGCCCGGCCTCCGGGTCGGTGTGCAGGGCCCGCAGCCGGGGACCGAGGGCGCCCTGTTCGGCCGCCAGCCGGTCCAGATCGCGCCGCACCTGCCCGGCGGGGGTGGCCCGGATCGCGGCGAGTTCCCCGCCGAGGGTCGGGGCGGGGCCGGCCGGGGCCGGGTTGATGAAGTCGGGGACGTAGCCGCTCGGCGGCACCAGTTCGGCGAGCAGTCCGGACACCGCCGGGCCGAGCGCCGCCAGCCGGGGCCGCACCTGCTCCGCCCAGGGGCCGTGGACGGCGTGCGGCAGCCCCGAGCGCAGCAGGCGCAGGCTCGGCCCGACCTCCCACATCGGTGCGACCACGAACCGCATCCGCGCCAGGTCGCCCGCCGTGAACCGCAGCTCCGCCAAGGCCCGCCCCCGTGGATTCACACATGTCCGAATCAGTGGCGATCAGACTAGTTCAGCGACGATCATGACCGGCATGACCTCCGCCACCACCCCGACCGCCGCTGTCACCGCCCCCGCCAGCACCCCGACCGCCAGCACCCTGACCGCCGCCGCCTCCGGCACCTGGCAGCTCGGCGACCGCGCCGTCCACCGGATCGGCTTCGGCACGATGCGCCTGCCGCAGACCGGCCCCGCGCTGGTGCCCGACGCCGTACCCCGCGACCGTGACCAGGCCCTGCGGGTGCTGCGCCGCGCGGTCGAGCTGGGCGTCAACCACATCGACACCGCCGCCTTCTACTTCTCCCCGCTGCGCTCCGCCAACGAGCTGGTCAACCGCGCCCTCGCGCCGTACGCCGACGACCTGGTGATCGCCACCAAGGTCGGCCCCGCCCGCGACGCCGACGGCCGGTGGGCCGACCACGCCCGCACCCCCGAGGGGCTGCGTGCCCAGGTCGAGGAGAACCTGCGCCAACTCGGCTGCGACCACCTCGACCTGGTCAACCTGCGCATCCTCGGCACCGACTCGATCGCCGAACGCTTCGGCGCACTCGCCGAGTTGCGGCAGGCCGGCCTGATCCGCCGGCTCGGCCTGTCCAACATCCACCCGCACCAGCTCGCCGAGGCCCAGACCATCGCGCCCGTCAGCTGCGTGCAGAACCCGTACGGCATCGGCGCCCCGGCCGCCCAGGACGAACTGCTGCGGCTCTGCGGCGAGCAGGGCATCGCCTTCGTCCCCTTCTACGCGATCGCCGGCGCCGGGCGCGAGCGGGGCGCCGGCGGCGCGGAACCCGCCGAGGTCCGCACGGTGGCCGAGGCCCGCGGCGTCAGCACCGCCCAGGTCCGGCTCGCCTGGACGCTGCACCGGGGCCCGCACGTCCTCACCATCCCGGGCACCGGCGACGTGGCGCACCTGGAGGACAACATCGCCGCGGGCGCCCTGCGGCTGACCGCCGAGGAACTCGCCCTGCTGGACCGGGCCCACACCGGCTGACCCGGAACCACCGGCGGCCCCACCGGCGTCGCTCCGAGGCAACCGTTCCCGACCCCGGAGCCCGCCCGTGCCCGACATCGCCACCGCCACCGCCACCGCCACCCGCTACCTCTACCTCGCCCGCCACGGCGAGGCCACCCAGGACGGCCCGGACGGCGGCGGCCTCACCCCCGCCGGCCGCCGCCAGGCCGCCCTGCTCGGCCGCCGTCTGGCCGGCCGCCCCCTCACGGCCGTCCACCACGGGCCGCTCCCCCGGGCCGCCGAGACCGCGCGGCTCGTCGGGGAGCAGCTCGACGGGGTGGCGGTGTCGGTCTGCGAGGAGGCCGGCGACTACCTCCCGTACGTCCCCTCGGCCGGTGAACTCCCCGCCGAAAGTGCCGAGTTCATGCTCCGCTTCCTCGCCGGCGCCTCCGCCGAGGAGCGCTCCCGCGGCCCCGAGCTGGCCCGTCGGGCCGTCGACCGCTTCACCGGTCCCGCCCCGGGGCCCGAGGAGCGGCACGAGCTGGTCGTCACCCACGCGTTCCTGATCGGCTGGCTGGTCCGGCACACCCTGGACGCCCCCGCCTGGCGCTGGCTCGGCCTCAACGCGGCCAACGCGGCCCTCACCGTCCTCCGCTTCGCGCCGGGCCGCCCCTCCGCCGTCCTCGTCCTCAACGACCAGACCCACCTGCCCGAGGAGCTCCGCTGGACGGGTTTCCCGCCCGAACTGCGGCTCTGAGGGCCCTGCCTGTCCCCGCACGGGAAGTCGGACGGGCCGACTTCCCGTGCCGGCGACTACCGCCGGGCGGCGGCCTGGTGCAGATGGCGGCTCACATCGCCGACCAGGGTGATCCGGACCAGCCGTTCGGCGAACCGCCAGTGCCCGTCGGCGCGTTCGAAGCGGTCGCGGTAGCGCCCGGCGGCGATGGGTTGCAGCGGCAGCTCGGGCAGGGCCTGGAACACGGTGACGTACGAGCGTGCGAGCGCCGTCCCCGCCGGCTCGTCCACCTCGACGGCGAGGTTGCTGACGACGTGCTGGGTGCGCGGTGTGCCGTCCCCGTGGATGATCACGGTGTCCCGGAACATCCGCTCGATCGCCGCGCGGCCGCGCACCGGCTGGCCGCCGCCCGCGAAGACGGCATCGGCGAGCAGTTCACCCAGCCCCGCGAAGTCCCCGTCGTCCACCAGCTCGGCGTAGCGCGCGATCAGGCGCTCGATGGCCCGGTGGCTTGACCCCGGATCCCCGGGCACGTCCTTCGACATCGATACCTCTCCTCCCCGCGCCGCCGGGCGGCGCCGGACAGGGCCTAACGCCCGCGTTCCAGGACCAGTTCGGTCCAGCTCACGTCCTGGCGTCCGTGCAGGTCGGGGCGTTCACCGCGGTGGAGCAGCCGCAGGCCCTGGGCCTGCGCCAGGGTGACGGTGTGCTCGGGCGGGACGTCGAACATCCGGCGGCCTGGCGGCACCGGGCCGTGCCGGAGGCTGAGGGCGAGCCGGGCGCCGGGGGCGAGCAGCCGGGCCACGGCGGCCATCGCGGGCGGGCGTTCGGCGGGGGCGAGGTGCATCCACACCGCGGTGATCAGGACGAGGTCGAAGCGTTCGCCCGCCGCGCTCAGCCGGGGCAGGGCGGGCAGCTCGTCCGCCACCCACCGCACGCCCGAGTCGGGGTGCAACCGTTCGCCGACGGCCCGCAGTTCCGGGGTCGGTTCGACCGCGACCACCCGGTGGCCGAGCGCGGCGAGGGCGGCCGCGTCACGGCCGGTGCCGGCGCCGACGTCCAGGACGGCGGCGGGCGGGGCCGGGTAGAGGTGCAGCAGTGCGCGGTGGACCTCGGTGAAGTCCACGCTCTCGTACTGGACGGCGAGTTGTTCCGCCGCCTCGCCGTACCCCGCCGTGCCCGGGGCGCTCATTCCGACTCCCGGACGACCACCGCGTCGCCGGCGGCGGCCGCGCCCGCGAAGAAGTCCCGTAGTTCGCGCAGGTCGTGGACGACCCGGCTGGCCCAGGTCTCCGACCAGGGCGGCTCGGCGCCGAGCTGGGCGACCCTGCGGGCGAGCACCGTGTCCTGCTGACGGACGAGTTCGCCGAGCGCGGAGTCCCGCAGGAAGGTGAAGGCGGCCGCGACCTGTTCGGGGCGCAGCACCAGCATGTCGCCCCCGGCCTCCGGGGGTGCTCCGCCGTAGACGGGCAGCCGGGCGGCCGGGTCGGGATGCAGGCCGTTCTCGGTGAGCGCGAGTTCCATCAGGACGGCGGTCTGCCGCACTCCGAGGGCCAGTCCGGCGGCGACCAGCCGGTCGTAGCCGACGTCGCGGCTCCGGGGCACCAGTTCGCCGAGTTCCTCGGGCGAACAGACGTCCACGGCCTGCCCTGGCAGGCGACGCCAGAAGTGATCAACGCTCACCCGGAAAGCGTAGCGAACGGCGGGCCCAGCGATCAGCGGCTCAGGGCCCGTCTCACCATGCGAGCCGTTCGAGTCGCGTCAAGGATCCGCGGGGCGGGGGTTGCGGGGCCGGGGTTGCGAGGCAGGGGCCGCAGGGTGGGGGTTGCGGGGCGCGGGTTCAAGCCTCACCGGGGTGCCAGGTCGGCCATTCCCAGGGGCGGTCGGCCCAGTGCACCTTGGCGGGGTCGTGCGGGTCGAGGCCGGGGAAGAGCTGCTGGACACGGGGTTCGAACTCCTCGGGGGCGAGCGGCTCCCAGCCGTGGCCTTCGAAGTGGACGAGGCGGTAGCGGCTGTCGGTCCGGAACTCGGCGATTTCGACCGGGTGTGCGGACGTGCTGTTGGTCTCCATGACCCCCAGCATGTGGCGCGGCGGCAATCAGCGCCCGCTCAGACCCCTCTTCCGGGTCATGTCCCCGCGTCGGCGCGCTCGTTGAGCAGGGAAAGGTACGGCGGGGGCGGCGCTGGAAGGACAAGCACATGACTGGGCAGCCCACCGGAGGACAGTGGCAGTGGCCGCCGAACGCCTGGCAGCCTCCTCCGGTCCCCATTCCGGCACAGGCCGGACCGCCTCTGACGGGGCCGTCCATGGGGCCGCCGGTGGGCCCGGATCCGGGCCCACCGCGCCGTTCGCGGAAGGCCTGGGCGGTGGCGGCGGGCGGCACGCTCGCGCTGCTGGCCGCCGTGCTGGTGATGTGCGGGCCGGGTTCGGGCGATGACGTCCGGGTGGTGGCATTGCCGGAGGCCTCGCCCTCGGCCACCCCGTCGGAGCTGCTGCCGGTCCTCCCGCCGGCCGGCACCCCCTCGCCCTCCCCGGGGCCCTCCCCCGCGCCGTGGGGCGCCCTGCCGGGCGGCGGTGGCCCGGCCACCGCGGCGGCCGCCCCGGGCGGGGCGGAGCGGGCCGACGCCCAGCACGCCTCGCCCGGGGCGCGGCCCAAGTCGGGTCGCGGCTCGCACCCGAGTCCGACCGGCCGGCCGGCGCCGAGCGGGGGCCCGGGTGCGCCGGGGGTCCCGTCGCTCGGCCCGGGCACGATCTGCGACCAGGCCGAGCGGATCGGCCGCTGGTCGGCCGGTTCGGAGCAGGCCCGCCTCTGCCGCGGCGTCTACGGCTGACCCTCGCCGATCGGCCCTGACCGGCGCTGACCGGCGCTGACCGACCCCGCCGGCGCCCGCCACCGCCCCCGGACGGGCGCCCGTCCGGTGGAACGGCCCCGCGAGCCCGTCCCGGGCGGAGCCGGCAGCGGGCAGCGGGCGCCCCGTGCGGGCCGGTTCCCGGCCGGCCTCACCGCGTGCCCAGCAGCTCCTTGTCCAGTCGGGGCGCCAGCACCCGGGCCAGGGTGTCCGTGATGTGCCCGGTGTCCCGGTAGAGCACCACGCCCTCCAGGACGGCCGGGCAGCTCGGCCCGCCGCCCGGGCAGAGCACCGGCCCGAGGTCGAGGGTCCGGACGCCGTAGCGGGCCGCGAGGCCGCCGTCGAGCAGGGGGTCGGGCTCGAAGGCGGTGTCGCGGGGGAAGAAGCAGGCGTCGGAGCGGCCGTCGGAGGCGGCCAGGCAGGTGGGGATGTCCTTGCCGGGCATCGGGGTGTCGCCGAGGTAGGCGAGCGGGGCGCCGAGCGCGGTCAGCCGGTCCAGGGTGCGGGTCCAGCCGGCGGTGCGTTCCTCCTGGCTGCCGTAGCGGTTGAGGCCCGCCAGCAGGACCAGCCGGGGCTTGGGCCCGGAGGTGAGCCGGGTGAGGGTGTTCTCGCGCCAGCGGTCGCACTCGTCGAAGGTGCGGCCGAGGACGTCGTTGCGCACGGTCAGGGTGGCCAGCGGGCAGCCGGGCTTGACCAGCACCTCCAGCGCCCAGTGCCGCTGTTCGGCCATCTTCAGCCCGGCGGAGATCCACTGTCCGGCGTGGGAGTCGCCGAGCAGCACGATCCGGTCGGGGCTGTCCTGGTTGCCGAAGAGGCAGCGGGGGCTGGCGTCGGCGTTGAGCGGGATCTCGCAGCCCTTGCCGGGCGGGAAGTCCTCCCGGGCGCGGGCGAGCGACGGGGTGAGGCCGAGCACCCGGACGCCGGGGGCGAGCAGGGCGGGTCCGTCGACGGCTCCGGCGGGTGCGGCGGCGGGGGTGTCCGCGGTGCCGCCGAGCGCGCGGACGGTGCCGCCGCCGAGGGTGAGGGCGGCGATCAGCGGGATGACCAGGGCGCTGGCGCCGACGGCGAGGCCGCGCCGGGGTACCGGGCTGCTGCCGTACCGCAGCGGCTGTTCGACCAGGCGCAGGGTGAGCCAGGCGGGCAGGGCGCTGGCGGCGGTCAGGGCGAGCAGGACCGTCCAGGGCAGCTGGCCGTAGCGGGCCTGGGCGATGGTCAGTACCGGCCAGTGCCACAGGTACCAGGCGTACGAGAGGCGTCCGGCGGCACGCAGCGGTCGGGTGGCGAGCAGGCCGCCGACCATCCGGTCGGCGGGGGCGGCGAGCAGCAGGGCGGCGGTGCCGAGGACGGGCAGCAGGGCGGCCGCACCGGGGAAGGGGGTGGTGCGGTCGTACCGGAAGACCGCCGCGAGGACGGCCGCCAGGCCCGCCCAGCCGAGCAGTCGCAGTGTGCCCGTCAGGGCGCGCCCGGGGGTGCGGGCGGCGAGGGCGCTGCCGAGCAGGGCCGCGCAGGCGCCGGCCGCGAACTCCCAGAGCCGGCTGCCGGTGGAGAAGTAGGCGAGCGGCGCGGAGGTGGCCGTCCAGCGCAGGCAGAGGGCCAGCGAGGTCCCGCCGATGGCGAGGGTGGCGAGGGTGATCGCCAGGGTCCGGCGGCGGCCGTGCAGGTAGCGGGCGAGGCCGAGCAGCAGGACGCCCCAGAGCAGGTAGAACTGGTTCTCCACGCCGAGGGACCAGAAGTGCTGGAGCGGGCTGGGGTCGCGTTCGGCGGCGAGGTAGTCGGTCTGCTGTCCGACGAAGCGCCAGTTGGCGAACTGGCCGGCGGCGGCGATGAGGTCGCGGGCGAGGTCGGTGCCGCGCAGTGGGTCGAGCAGGGCCCCGCCGGCGGCGGCGGTGGCGACCAGCACGGTGGCGGCGGCGGGCAGGATGCGACGGGCCCGGCGGGCGGCGAAGTCCCACAGGCCGATCGGGCGGCCGGTGAGCAGGCCGGTGATCAGGAAGCCGGAGATGACGAAGAAGATGTCGACGCCGACGAAGCCGCCGGCGGGGCCGGGGACGGCGGCGTGGAAGGCGAGGACGGAGAGCACGGCGATGCCGCGCAGCCCCTCGATGTCGGGGCGGAAGGCGGTGCGCCGGCGGGGCTCGCCGGTCGGCACCGGTTCGGCGGTGGCGGAGGCCGGGGCGGTTTCGGCGGCGACGGCCTGCCGGTCCACCCGGACGACTCCGGGCAGCAGTTCAGCGGAAGGGGACGTGGAAGACGTCGGTGGTACGGCCGTTGACACGGCGGTGCTCCTTGCTGGGCTGGCAGCGGTGGTCGGGCCCGCCGGGCCGATGGGGCGGCCTGGCGGCGGGGTCCGCGCCGGTGGGGCGACGCGCAAGGAAACGCAGCGTTGGACAGTCGGTTCCAGAGGACGGGCGGTTCCGGAAAACGGTCGGTGCTGGAAGAACAGTCGGTGCTGGAAGAACAGTCGGTGCTGGAAGAACAGTCGGTGCTAGAAGATCAGCGGATCGGCCCAGCCGGAGGCGAGCACCCCGCACAGCACCAGCACGGCGGTGACGGCGACGGCCTCCGCCCGTCCGAAGCCGAGGTCGGAGCGGCGTCGCACCGGCGCGGCGACCTCGCCGCCCCTGCCGCCGGCCCCGCCGAGCAGCGGCCACAGTTCCCTGATCAGCGGGATCATGGTGTACGCGGTGAGCCCGAGCAGCGCGGTGAGCGCCCAGAAGGGCCGCCAGCCGTACTCCAGCGCGGCGCGCACCAGCCCCGCCCCGCCCGCGAGGACGACGAGGCCGAGCCAGCCGACCCCGAGCCGGGCGACGCCGCGGGCCAGCGCGGTGCCGCCGGAGACGGCGCCGGTGGGCACCCAGTCGGCGGAGCGGCGGCGCAGCGCGTGGGCGATGGCGATCACGTGGCAGAGCCCGCCCAGGAGTTGGACCCGGGTGACCTCGAAGCGCCAGCGGGTGCGGGACATCGCGGGCAGCAGCACCAGGGCGACCCAGATCGGCGGCAGGAAGGGCAGCACCTGCCAGGGCTGGATCTGCTCGGGGGCGAAGAACAGCATGATCAGCGCGGGCAGCGGCACGGCGAACACGTTCACCGCGCTGGTGACGTAGCCGAGGATGCCGTTCCAGAAGCAGAGCCGGGCCGAGCGCGGCAGGGGTCCACGGCGGAAGTCCGGGTCGCGGACGAGGGCCAGGGAGCCGAGGCACCAGCGGTACTGCTGGCTGATGAAGGCGGGCAGGCCGGTGGGCGACATGCCCTTGGCGACCAGCGCGGGGACGTAGCGGGTGCTCCAGCCGGCCCGGGCGAGGGCGAGGCCGGTGTAGAGGTCCTCGCTGTGGTCGATCTCGGCGAAGCCGCCGATCCGTTGCAGGGCGGCGCGTCGGTAGAGCGCGTTGGTGCCGCAGCAGACGGTGCCGTCCTGGGCGTCCCGGGAGGGCTGGATCCAGCGGTAGAAGATCTCCTGGGTCGCTCCCGCGGCGCGTTCGAGCCAGGACATGTCGGCGTCGGTGTCGAAGCACTGCGGGCTCTGCACGATGCCGACCCCGGGGTTGTCGAGGTAGGGCACCAGGTGGTGCAGGAAGTCGGGGCGCGGGCAGAAGTCGGCGTCGAGCACGGCGATGATCTCGCCGGCGCCCTCGGCCAGGCCGTGGTTGAGGTTGCCGGCCTTCTTGAACCGGCCGCGGTCGGGGCGGGCGCGGTACTGGAAGCCGTAGGAGCGGGCGAGTTCACGGACCTCGGGCCGGTCGGCGTCGTCGAGGACCAGGACGGTGAGTTCACCGGGCCACTGGACGGCGGCGGTGTGCCGGTAGGCGTTGTCCAGGACGGCCAGTGGTTCGCCGGCGGTGGGCAGCAGCAGGTCCACGCTCGGGTGGCGGGCGGGGTTCCAGGCGCGCAGCAGCAGGTCGTGCGAGTCGCGGGTGAAGCGGCGGGCGCGCTGGCCGTCGGCGAGCGAGAGCAGCCACGTGACGGCGTTGAGCACGGTGAGCACCAGGAACGGCCACAGCAGCGGCTTGCTCAGCGCGAACAGGCCGAGGGTGGCGGTGGCTCCCGCGTAGGAGAGGGTGGCGCAGAGCAGCACCCAGCGGCGCTGCGGGCCGAAGTACCAGTAGAGCTCCTGGTCGTCGGGTGGGCTGGGGAGTCGGAGGTCGGGGTCCGCGGGTATCGGGCGCGGACCGGTGTCGGGTGCGGGCATGGCGGTGCCATGGAGTACGGGCATGCGGAGATGGCCCCCCTGGGCATCGGACGGAACCTTGCCGTTCGACCACAGCCTCTCATATTGGTCTGGACCAATCATGAACGAGGTGTGACATCTCCGCATCGCCCCAGCTCAACGACTTGATGCCGCGTCAGTAGCACGACGGACCGTCAAACGATCAACAAACCGGCCCGCTTCCACCCACCCTCAGGCCGCCTTCAACTCCTTGATCAGCCGCTCGAAGCGGAGGTCCGGCCGGCGCGGGATGCCGAACCGCTCGTCCCCGTACGGGAAGGGGCTGTACTCGCCGGTCCGGCGGAAGCCGCGCCGCTCGTACCAGGCGATCAGCTCCGCGCGCTGCTCGATCACCGTCATCTCCATCGCGCCGACGCCCCACTCCTCGCCCGCCAGCCGCTCCGCCCGGGCCAGCACCGCCCGGCCGATCCCGCCGCCCTGCAGGCCGGGACGCACCGAGAACATGCCGAAGTAGGCGCGGTCGCCGCGCCGTTCCAGCTGGCAGCAGGCCAGCAGCTCGCCGTCCCGCTCGGCCAGCAGCACCAGCCCGTCGGTGTGGCCGACGGCGTCCGCCACGGCCTCGGCATCGGTGCGCCGCCCGCCCAGCAGGTCCGCCTCGCTGGTCCAGCCGGCCTTGCTGGCCTCGCCCCGGTAGGCGGACTCGACCAGCGCGACCAGGGCCGGGACGTCGGCGAGGGTCGCGGTACGGAAGGCGGGTTCCCCGGTGGGCTCGGTGGCGGGCCCGGTGGCGGTTTCGGACATGGCGGTTCCCCTTCTCAGGCAGGTCGGCTCGATCCGGGCATCGTGCCACAGCGAGCACACCCCCACCGCGAGGACCATGGCCGTCACCGCCAGGGGAGGGCGACTCGCCGTGTGGCCGCGGAGCCTGGCGCAGCTGGCGGGTACATGGCTACCCTGCTCCCCGGCCGGTGCCGACCACCGGCCGTACCGGGCCCGTCCGGCCCATCCGTAACGGGCTCGTCCGTACCGGGCTCGTCGAGCCCGGCCGCACCGGAACCAGAGGAGTGTCCATGCCCCGCTCTTCCCGCTCCGCCCGCCCCACCGGTCCCACCAGACCGGGAGCCCGCCGCCGGCTCCCCGTACTGGCCGCACTCGCCGCCGCGACCGCCCTGGTCGCCGGCGCCACCGCGCCCGCGTACGCGGCCGACCCAGCCCCTCTCGCCCCCGCCCCCACCACCGAGCACCGCCCGGCCTTCCACCCCGACCGCGACTTCGCCGGCTCCACCGTCGCCGCCCACGAGGGCCGCACCCCCGGCTCGCCCCCCGCCCTGCTCGACGCCGCCCAGACCCCCGGCCTGGATGTCGCCAGCTACCAGGGCAACGTCGACTGGACCACCGCCGCGGCCAACGGCGCCCAGTTCGCCTACGTCAAGGCCACCGAGGGCACCAGCTACACCAACCCGTACTTCGCCCAGCAGTACAACGGCTCCTACAACGCCGGACTGATCCGCGGCGCCTACCACTTCGCACTGCCGGACCACTCCTCCGGCACCGCCCAGGCCAACTGGTTCGTCGACCACGGCGGCGGCTGGTCCGCCGACGGCGCCACCCTGCCGCCCGCCCTGGACATCGAGTACAACCCGTACGGCGCCAGCTGCTACGGCCTCAGCCAGAGCGCCATGGTCGGCTGGATCCGCGACTTCAGCAACACCGTCCTCAACCGCACCGGCCGCTACCCGACGATCTACACCACGACCAACTGGTGGTCGGGCTGCACCGGGAACTACGGCGGCTTCGGCGCCACCAACCCCCTCTGGATCGCCCGTTACTCGTCCACCGCCGGCACCCTGCCCAACGGCTGGGGCTACCAGACCTTCTGGCAGTACTCCGACTCCGGCACCTTCCCCGGTGACCAGGACCTGTTCAACGGCGCCGCCGACCGGCTGAGCGCCCTCGCGCTGGGCTGACGCGGAAAGAGCGGCTCCCCGTGGGTACGGGGAGCCGCTCGGCGCGCGGAACCGCTCGACGCACGGAACCACTCAGCGCGGGTCGGTCAACTCCGGTGCGAACACCGTGCCCAGCGGCTCCGGCCCCACGTACTGCTGGCAGTTGCACTGCCCGGGCTCGAAGCGCACCGGGCGGCGGTCGGCGTCCCAGGCGGTGGGCGTCTCGACCACCTCGTGGCAGCGGCCCTGCCGGTCGTGCTTGGCCAGGTGGTGGGTGCAGCCGCAGACCGGCTCGGGCGGCCGGTGGGCCTCCTCCAGGACGAGGCGCTGCCGGTGCTGGGCGTCGAGCAGTTCGAGCTTGCGCTCATGCCGGTCCTTGATGTCCCGGCGCACCCGGTTGGCGATGTTCCCGCCCCCGTAGAGGACAGCCGGTACCAGCCACCACAGGTTCCACAACGAGTCCATCGACGCCCCCCAGCCCTGCCGTTCTTCTGGTGCAGATCATACGACCGACCAGCGCGTACGGCTCCCGCGCGGGATCGCCCCCGCCCAGGGGTGGTGAACTGCCGGCGGTTGAGTGTTGTTGAGTGATCTTTGCTGTTCATGGCCGCTTCCGGCAACTCGTCGACGGCATGCCCACCGGCAGACTTCGTGCCAGGCTCGCCGCCATGACCGCCGAAGCCGGAATCGGTGTGATCGCGGTCGATCCCGCCTACACCAGCATGTGGGGCGCGCAGCACTGGCAGGCCCCGCTCTCCACACCCCGACGCCCCGCCGGCCGCCACCAGGCTGCCGCCGTGGCGATCGGCAGACGCGCCCTCGGCCACCGGATCAGGCGACGGACGGCACCCGTGCACACCAGAGCGATGTGCACGGGCATCGGACCGCCCAGGCCCGACCCGGCGACCAGGGGCGTGAGGGAAACCGCCCCGCGCACCCGGACCACGGACACGATCCGTGCGCGCCGAACGCGGCAGGAACGCGGTCGACCAGCCCATCCACAACCGTTCGGGATGGGCGCAGTGCCGGATTGACCTCGATGGTCACTTCTGATCACTGTCCAGGAACGGTCAGCGGATGACCGGCAGCACCGGCTCCGAACTGCGGCCCGCCGCCGCCTCGATGAAGGCCATCGGGTCGGCGACCTCGGCCAGCAGCGCACGGGTGAAGTGCAGCGCTCCCTCGGCCGGCGCCGGCCCGCCGACCGCCGCGATCAGGTCGAGCAGGTGGACGGTCGCCTCCATCAGCGCCACCTCGCCGAGCGCCCCCACCGTCACGGGGCCGAGCAGCGGGTGCGCCACCACCGTGTCGGGCGTGAGGTCCGCGATCCCGGCCAGGGCGGCCGGCCCCTCGGTGCCGAACCGGGCGATCAGCGTGGCCGGTTCGGTCACCTTGGCGGCCTCCTTGGCCAGATCGGCGACCTGCCCGGCGGCGGTGTGGGCGAGCCCGCCCGGCTGGTTGAACGTCCGCAGCATGTCCGCCCCGCGGGTCAGCCCGGCCGGGGCGTCGACCACGATGGCGCGCAGCCCGGCGAACTGCTCGGGCACCGGCGCCACATGCGCGTACAGGTCCCGTACGGTCCACTCGGTCAGCCGGGTGGGCCGGTCCCAGTCCGCCGCGCTCAGGGCCGCACCGCGTTCCGCCCAGGACGACCACGCCTCGACCAACAGCTCGTTGACGCGGGTGTTCTGACTGCTCATCGGTACCTCCTCGAACCAATGTTCACCGGAGTGCCCCACAGTACCCGCCGTCACGGGCAAAACCCCTTGCACCCCCTACCGCACCGCCGTCACCGCCCTGCCCGGCCGCGGCTCCTCCGTCTTGACCGCGCCGACCCCGCCCGGCCCGGTGCGCGCCTTCCCGGCCCTGCTCGGGATCACCCTGCCCAACCCGCTCGCCGTGCCATCCTTCGCCGCCCTGGTCGGCGGGCTCGCCCTCCGGCTGCTGCTCGGCTGATCGCCCCCGACCGCCGCACCCCGGACCACCACACCCCCCAGCCCCACCGCACCCCAGCACCACCGCACCCCAGCACCACCGCAGCCTGACACCACCGCATTCCGGCATCGACTACGCTCCGTCACCGATCATGGTGCAACCAAGGCCTGTTTCCGACCTATTCGTCCCTTGTATCCTGGTTCTGTATCCGCTGCGTCACCTGCCGCCTGTCCGGCCGGGGCACGGCCGACGGTGCCGACTCGGAGGAGTGCGGACATGGTTGAGCGGGACGGGCCCGAGAAGCGGGGTCGCCTGAGTCGTCCACTGGTGCTGGCCGCCGCCGTCGCCCTGGTGGACCGCGAAGGCCTCGCCGCGCTCACCATGCGCAGACTGGCGGCGGAGCTGGGCGTCGAGTCGATGGCGCTGTACCGCTACACCCCCGGCAAGGAAGCCCTGCTGGACGGCCTGACCGAGGCCTACTTCACCGAGATCAACGCCCGGCTGCGCACCAGCCCCGGTCGCGGCCCGGACGAGCCCCAGTGGCGGATGGAGCTGCGGCGGATCGCCCAGGCCTTCGCCGCCGTGGCGCACGCCCACCCCGAGATCCTGCCGCTGGTCGCGACCCGCCCGCTGGCCGTCCCGGTGTCCCGCCGGCCCGCGCCGGCCCTCGATCTGACCGAGCACATCCTGTCGGTGCTCGGCCGGGCCGGCTTCGACGACGCCACCGCCCTGACCGTCTACCGCACCTTCGTGGCCTGGAACCTCGGCTGCCTGCTGGTGGACAAGCGCCAGGTGGTCGACAACCCCGAAGAGCCGGACCCGGTGCTGCGGCTGGGCCTGCACCGGCTGCCCGCCGCCGACTACCCGCGGTTGCGGGCGCTGGTCCCCCGCTTCGCCGACTTCGACGACCGCGCCGAAATGCTGGCCGGCCTGGACAGCCTGCTGGACGGGATGCCGGAGCCACCCCTTGACGGGTTCTACGACGGCGGCGGATCCTGAGGATACGAGGTACACGTCGGACATATCCGTACTCATCACCCGAGGTCGTCATGTCCGCCGTCCCATCCGCATCATCCACCCCTCCCCGGCCCGACATCCTCCGGCTCCGCGTCACCGCCAAGGACGCGGAGACCCTGCTCGCGCTGCTGCGCGACACCCGCCCCGACACCGGGGGACACCCCCAGCCGGAGCCGGACGGCCGGATCGGCATCGACGTCTACGCCCCGGACGCCCAGGTCGCCGCCCTCGAACGCGAGGGCGTCACGGTCACCCGGCTCGGGAACGCCAGCGAGGACGGGCGGGCCGCCCAGGCCGAGGTCGGCGCCGGCGACCGGTTCGCCGCCGCCGACGCCGTCCCGCACGGCCTGGCCGCCAAGCTCACCGGCTGACCGGGGAGGGCCCGTCATGTCGTACCTGAACATCACCGAGGTCGAATCCGCCGTGACCAGCCTGGCCGGCGCCTACCCCGGCCTCACCGAGCTCATCACCCTGCCCGAGCCCTCGATCGAGGGCCGCACCGCCCACGCCCTGCGGATCGGCGCACCCACCGCCACCGGCCCCAAGAGCTGCGTGATGATGATCGGCGGCGTGCACGCCCGCGAGTGGGGCAGCTGCGAGATCCTCGTCCACCTCGCCGCCGACCTGCTGGAGGCCTACCAGTCCGGCACCGGCCTCGGCTACGGCGGCACCGCCTTCACCGCCGACCAGGTGCGCGGACTGCTCCAGCGGCTGGACTTCGTGCTCTTCCCGCTGGTCAACCCGGACGGCCGGCTGCACAGCCAGACCGTCGACCCGATGTGGCGCAAGAACCGCAACCCGGCCAACTCCGGCGGCAGCGCGAACCCGGACTGTATCGGCATCGATCTCAACCGCAACTACGACTTCCTGTTCGACTTCACCACCGCCTTCGCCCCGACCGCCACCCCCCAGGTCTCCACCAACCCGTGCGACCAGCAGGTCTACGAGGGCCCGAGCGCCTTCTCCGAGCCCGAGACCCGCAACGTCCGCTGGCTGCTGGACCGGTACCCGCGGACCGGCTGGCTCGTCGACGTGCACAGCTACTCCCAGGACATGCTCTACAACTGGGGCGACGACGAGAACCAGTCCGACGACCCGGGCATGAACTTCCGCAACGCCCGGTACGACGGCAAACGCGGCCTGCCCGGCGACACCGCGTACGCCGAGTACATCCCCAAGGACGACGCCGACAGCGCCCTCGAACTCGCCACCGCCTTCTGCCAGGGCGTCCAGGGCGTGCGCGGCACGGCGTACAAGCCGCTGACCGGGTTCCACCTCTACCCGACCAGCGGGACCAGCGACGACTACGTCTACTCCCGCCACTTCACCGACCCCGACCAGGGCAAGGTGCTCGGCTTCACCGTCGAGTGGGGCGTGAAGTCCTTCCACCCGCCGTGGGCGGAGATGGAGAAGATCGTCCTCGACGTGGACGCCGGGCTCGTCCAGTTCTGCCTGGCCACCGCCTGAACACCCCCGAACCACAGTGCCCGACAGCGGGGCGCCCGCCACGACCGATCGTGGCGGGCGCCTCGACGCCGGCGCTCAGCGACACCGGCGCTCAGGCGGCCCGGTGGAAGAAGAACGGGTCGAGGGACGGCAGCACCCGGGTGACACCGTCGAGGGCGAACAGCTGGTGGGTGGTGAAGTTGGCGTTGCGCTGGTACGTCACGCCGACCGGGAAGTTGGCGCTGTCCGGGGTGTTGTTGCCCACGAAGACCCCGTAGAAGTCCTTCCCGATCGTGAGCATCCGGATGTAGTCGCCCAGGTACGGCAGGTGGCCCGGCGGAGCCTTCGGCACGTTGCCGGGGGCCTGGTGCAGGACGTGGCTCTCCATGGTCGTGAAGCCGTCCGAGGTCAGCTCCAGGGCCGTCGTCCACTGGTTCTTGGCGAGCTGCTGGTAGACCAGTCCGACCAGCCCGTCGGAGTTGACCGCCAGCGAGGGGTTCTTGGCGTTGATGAGGTCCTGACGGGCCGCGGCCCACGTCCTCCCTCCGTCGCCCGAGTGCCGGACGTGCAGCACGTAGTCGGTCGGAACGGTGCCGCCGAGGCCGTCGCACCAGGCGATCCAGACGCTGTCGGCGTCGTCGGGGTCGACCGCGATCGACAGGTCCGCGCCGGTCCGCTCCTGGCCCAGCGACGCCACCTGCACGTTGAACGGCACGGTCCGCCCGCTGACCACCGGCTGACCGATGTCGCCGGCCTGGTCCGTGAGGCCCTCGAACGGACCGAGCCCGCCCTTGTCGTCGCGGGTCACCACGACGTCGAAGGTGACGACCAGGGTGTTCTGGTCGAAGCCGGTCCAGTTCTCGAAGGCCGCGTAGACGACCTTGCCGCCGGGGTGGGCGGCGAGCCGGACCGGCGGCCCGTCCTGCGGTGCCGTGGCGGGACGCTGGTCGACCTGGACGTCGGCGAACCCGCCCGTACCCGTACGGGCGTCGGCCGAGACCGCCACCTCGGCGGTCCGGGGCGCGCTGCCGACGATGTTCTTGCCGACGTACACGACGTCCTGGCCCCCGCCGTTGGCTGCGGCGGCACCGGTGACCACCCACGGCTGGTCCGGCGTGTGCTGCGAGGGCACGGTCGCCAACACCGTCATCGGGGTGGTCGAGGCGATGTTCGGCGCCCGCAGGATCTGCAGGTCGTCGGTCCGGCCGTTGAGGATGCCGGTGTAGAGCGTGCCGCCCTGCGCGGCGAAGCCGACGCTGATGTCCCCGGTACCGGTGCCGGGGGAGTTGCCCGGGACGACGCTGTTCAGCACCCAGGTGTCCCCGCCGTCGGTCGAGACGTAGACCGGGGCGAGCGGCCCGCCCAGCGGGTCGGGAGTGAAGGCGGTCGCGACCATCTCCTTCGGGTTCTCCGGGTTGACGGCGAGGTTGGGCTCACCGTCCAGGTTCGCGTCGCCGCTCTGCGCCTTGGGGGTGATGTTGACGACCTTGATGGTGGGCATGTCGGCTCACCTCCGTTCCCGCAGCACGGCGAGGTTCTGCGCCGGCTGGTAGTCGTCGGGATCGCTCAGCTGGTACGGGGCCTGCGCCGCCAGGTCGGCCGGCGCGGCGTGCAGCAGCCACAGGCCCAGCTGCCCGGCCGTCGGCTTGGGGATGGCGCGCCAGCGGACGTCCCCGCTGCGCGGGTAGAGGAAGGTGGTCCGCCCGTCGACCGGGCCGGACTCGACGTGCGAGACCTCCAGCGTGGCGCGCCACCAGAGCGGGGCGTGCTCGGAGAACGCCGGCAGCCGGAGATCCTCCAGGGCGACCACGGTGCCGACCACCACGGCCTGCGCCGTCCGGGCATGGGCGGCGAGGTCCTCCTCCCGGTTCTCGCGCTGCACCGAGGAGAACGGCAGTTCGTCGGCGGTGGTGGCGGCCAGCGAGACATGGGGCTCGACCTCGGCGGCGGGCAGCCGACCGACCTCGGCGAGGCCCAGGCTCTCGCCGTAGACCATCCCCTGGGTGAAGAAGGCAGCCGTCTCGCCGACCTTCAGCAGATCCGCTTCGGGCGCCAGCTGAACGGTGACCTCACTGCCCGCGAGGTGCCGGAAGGCGGCCGGAGCGTGGAGCACCTCGTTCACCTTGACCACGGTGGTCCGCTCGTTCCGGGCCTCGGCCGGGAAGGCCGCGAGTGAGGTGCCGCCGACCCGGGTGACCGTGCCCAGGAAGCTCAACGGAGCTTGCCGGACGAGTCTCTTCAACTGCTCGGAGGCGGTGGGAGTCCTGTCTTCCATGACGGCTCTCCTCTCCGCTCACCGCGCGGCGCGGGCCGCGGCCGGGTGCGCCCGGCGCCACTCGATCCGCGCGCCGAGCAGACAGGCCGCCGTGACGGCGGCCGCCAGGGCGACCACCAGCCACTCGGCCGCGCCGCTGCCGGCGTCCGGATCGACGCCGAGGAGCGTCTCGATCCACTGCGGCCACACCAGGGTGAGCAGGAACAACAGCCCGGACAGCCCGCCGAGGGCCGTCTCCAGCCAGAAGCGGGGCCGGACCGGGCTGGAGCTCTGCTGGGGGATTCCTTGCCGGGGCTTTCCCTGCCGGGAAGGCATCGTTGCGCCTCCCCTCTCCCTCCGTCCGGGCCGCGCCCGACGCGCCACGCGCTCGACCGGTCCGCCGGTCGGCCCGGGTCGGGGGTCGGCTCCCGTCGGCGCCACCGGTCGGGGCGCGGTCGCCGCAGGAGGCACTGCTGGGGGTGCGCGGCGACGGAAACCGCGCCGGGGTCCGTTGACCGGGCCGGGAACGCGCCGACATCGGCGCTGTACGCCTACGAGGCACACGTACTTCGTATACGAGTCTGCCCGCACCCCCGGAGTTTGGTCAAGGGCGGCCGCAGGGGCCGGCGGTCAGAGCCGGGCGCCGAGCATCCGCAGCACCAACTCACCGTAGCGGCGGCCGAGTTCCTCCGGGGTCTCGGAGGAGCGCTCGGTGTACCAGCGGGAGACGTCGATGCCCAGCGAGGTGACCGCGCGGGCCGCCGTGCGCACCTCGGAGACCTCGAACTCCCCGGCCGCCGCGCCCGTCTCGATCAGCACGCTGACCTCGCGCTCGATGTCCAGGCGCAGCGCCGCGACCAGCGCGTAGTCGTCCTCGGGCAGGGCGTGCAGCTCGTAGTTGACCACCCGGCCGACGGTCCGGGCCCGGGCGTGCCAGGCGGTGAACTGCTCGACCAGCCGACGCATCCGCTCCGCCGGGCCGCCGTCCCCGGCCACCGCCTCCCGCACCAGGGCGAGGGTGGCGGCGTGCCCGGCCCGGCTGATCTCGGCGAGCAGGGCGGCCTTGGACTGGTAGTGGATGTACAGCGCGGCGGGGCTCATCCCCGCGGCGGTGGCGATGTCCCGGGTGGTGGTGGCGTGGAAGCCGCGCTCCGCGAACGACTCGACGGCCGCCTGGAGCAGCCGGTACGCCGCCTCGGGGCGGGTGTCGGCGCCGGGCAGGGTCGGCCAGAGGTCGGCGATGGGCGTGCTGGTCATGGCGTCATCCTCGCAGAGAACTCGTACAGGCTTTCCCGTCGGCCGTCCGGCGGGCCCGGGCGGACTGTTGACAGGCTCCCGCACCGACAGCATGCTGAGCAAGCGCTTAGTCAGCGCCCATGAAGCAGCGGCACGAAGCAGCGGCATGAGGCAGCGACGTGAAGCAGCAGCGCGAAGCAGCAGTGTGCAGCAGCAACGTAGAGCAGACCGGAAAGGCAGGACCCTCCGTGGTGCACTCCTTCAAGGGCCGGGTGGCCGTCGTGACCGGATCGAGCCGCGGCATCGGCCTCGGCATCGCCCGCGAACTGGTCGACCGCGGCGCCAGTGTCTGCCTCACCGCCCGCAACCCCGAGCCGCTGGCCGAGGCCGTCCGCGACCTGGGCGGCCCGGACAACGCGATCGCCGTCGCGGGCAAGGCCGACGACCCGGCCCACCAGGAGGAGGCGGTCACCCGCACCCTGGAGGCCTTCGGACGCCTCGACCACCTTGTCAACAACACCGGCATCAACCCGGTGTACGGCCCGGTCCTGGAGACCGACGAGGCCGCCGCCGCCAAGATCTTCGCCGTCAACGTGCTCGGCCCGCTGGCCTGGACCCGCCGGGCGCACGCCGCCTGGATGGGCGAGCACGGCGGCTCGATCGTCAACGTCGCCTCGATCGCCGGCATCCGCGCCTCGCTCGGGATCGGCATGTACGGCATCAGCAAGGCCGCGCTGATCCGGCTCACCACCGAGCTCGGCGCCGAGCTGGGCCCCCAGGGCATCCGGGTCAACGCCGTCGCCCCCGCCGTCGTGAAGACCAGGTTCGCCGAGGCGCTGTACGAGGGCCGGGAGGAGAAGGTCGCCAAGGCCTACCCGCTGGGCCGGCTCGGCGTCCCCGAGGACGTCGCGGGCGCGGTCGCCTTCCTGCTCTCCCCCGAGGCCGGCTGGATCACCGGCCAGACCCTGGTGGTGGACGGCGGGGTCACCCTCGGCGGTGGCATGTGACCACCGACCTGACCGGCCAGGGCGTGGTGGTCACCGGCGCCGGCCGGGGCATCGGCGCCGCGCTGGCCCGGGCCTTCGCCGCGGCCGGCGCCCGGGTGGTGGTCAACGACCTGGACGCCGAGGCCGCCCACACGGTCGCCCGGGACTGCGGCGGCACCGCCCTGCCCGGCGACGCCGCCTCCGCCACCGGCCTGGCCGCCCTGGTCGACCGGGCCCGCGCCGAACTCGGCGAGATCGACGTGTGGTGCGCCAACGCGGGTGTCGCCCCGGTCGGCGGCGCCGACGCACCGGCCGCGGCCTGGGCGGGCGCCTGGGAGGTCAACGTCATGGCCCACGTCCGGGCCGCCGAGCTGCTGCTCCCCCGCTGGCTGGAACGCGGCCGGGGCCGCTTCCTGGCCACCGTCTCCGCCGCCGGGCTGCTCACCATGCTCGGCTCGGCCCCGTACGCGGTCAGCAAGCACGGCGCGCTCGCCTTCGCCGAGTGGCTCTCCGCCACCTACCGCCACCGCGGCGTACGGGTGCACGCGCTCTGCCCCCAGGGAGTGCGCACCGACATGCTGGCCTCCACCGGCGCCGTCGGCGAGGCGCTGCTCGCGCCGACCGCGCTGGACCCGGAGGACGTCGCCGAGGCGACGCTGGACGCGCTGCGCGAGGAGCGCTTCCTGATCCTGCCGCACCCCGGGACCGCCGAGTACTACCGCGTCCGGGCCACCGAACCGGAGCGCTGGATCGCCGGGATGAACCGGCTCCAGCAGGACCTGGAGAAGGGCGGAGCACTGTGAGGGCCTGGCAGGTGCACGAACTGGGTGAGCCGGCCGCCGTGCTGCGGCTCGCCGACGACGTCGCCCGGCCGGTGCCGGGCCCGGGGCAGCTGCTGGTCCGGGTCCGGGCGGCGGCGGTGAACTTCCCGGACGCCCTGATGGTGCGCGGGCACTACCAGGTCCGCCCGCCGCTGCCGTTCACCCCGGGGGTGGAGCTGTGCGGCGAGGTCGCCGAGGGCCCCCGGCGGGGCGAGCGGCTGATCGGCAACCCGGTGCTGCCGCACGGCGCCTTCGCCGAGTACGCGCTGCTGGACGCCGCGGCCGCCTTCCCGGCGCCCGAGGCGCTGGACGACGCCGAGGCGGCGGCGCTGCACATCGGCTACCAGACCGCCTGGTTCGCCCTGCACCGCCGGGCCCGGCTGCGGGCCGGGGAGACCCTGCTGGTGCACGCGGCGGCCGGCGGGGTCGGCAGCGCAGCCGTCCAGCTCGGCCGGGCCGCTGGGGCCCGGGTGGTCGCCGTGGTCGGCGGGCCCGCGAAGGCCGAGGCGGCCCGGGCGCTCGGCGCCGACCTGGTGGTGGACCGGACCGGCCAGGACTTCGTCGCCGCCGTCAAGGAGTTCACCGGCGGGCGCGGCGCGGACGTGGTCTTCGACCCGGTCGGCGGCGACGCCTACACCGGCTCCACCAGGTGCGTGGCCTTCGAGGGCCGGATCGTGGTGGTCGGCTTCGCGGCCGGGCAGATCCCGGCACCGGCGCTCAACCACGCCCTGGTGAAGAACTACGCGATCCTCGGCCTGCACTGGGGCCTCTACAACACCCACGACCCGCAGGCCGTCCGCGCCGCCCATGACGAGCTGACGAAGCTCGCCGACCAGGGCGTCGTCCGGCCCCTGATCAGCGCCCGGGTGCCACTGGCCGAGGCCGCGACGGCCGTCCAGCTGGTCGCCGACGGGCGCAGCACCGGGCGGATCGCCGTCCTGGGCGGCTGAGGGCCGGGGAAGGGCCGGGGAGCCATGGGCGGCTGAGGACCGGGGAGTCCCGGCCCGGCGCACGGGTTCCGGGCCGTGCGCCGGGCCGGAGATCACTGGGTGGTGGTGACGGTCAGGTACGAGGAGGAGATCTCCGCGCCCTGGCCCCAGAGCCGGTCGCCCGGCCGGCTGTTCGGGTCGACGAAGGTCTGCGGGGCCGGCCGGCCGCTCAGCGGGGCGTAGTAGTAGCCCGGGGTGGTGTCCAGCCGGACGAGCCCGCGGCCGTCCTGGCCGGCGCCGTCCATGATGGTGAACGTCCCCAGGCCGCACAGGAGTTGGCGCGGCGCGACGGCCTGGTCGGTGCCGCCGTGGTCGGTGACCAGGTGGGACCGGTCGGCCGGGCGGGCGCCGAGGCCGGACACGCTGTACACCGGGATGCCGTCGATCATCCAGGTCGCACGGGTGCGGCTGTCGTCCAGCACGATCCGGTAGTTCAGGGACGCGCCCTTGGAGATGGTCGCCACCGGCACCGCGTAGGCGAAGGCCGAGTACGTGGTGTTGGGGTAGCGCAGCCGCTCGTACCAGGCGTACACCGTGTTGTCGGTGACGTGGAGGTCCATCAGCACGCCCGTCTCCAGGTCGGCCACGACCATCCCGCCGTTGGCGAGCCGGAGGTCGGACTGGGCGTCGGTGGCGTTCACGCCGAACGGGTTGGCCCCGGTCTTGCGGGTGGTCACCGACAGGTTGGCGTCGCAGGTCCAGCTGCCGGTGGCCGGGGTGTCGTAACCGGCGAAGCCCGCCGTGGAGTTGTGGTTGGCGAAGGTCAGCCACTTGGTGTGGTCGCGGTCGCCGGCACCGCCGGCGGTCTGCTGGGCGGTGGTGAAGGCGAAGGCCGGGTTCCCGGTGGCCGGGTCGGTCCCGCTCGGTATCACGTGCAGCCCGTTCGCGTCCGTACTGGGGATGCCGTCACCGCTCGGCATGCCGGGCGCGGGCCAGAGCTGCCACTTGCCGGCGGCGGAGGTGTCGAAACCGCTCTGGAAGTCGTCGGTGAAGACGGTCGTGGTCGTGCCGGCGGCGTGGGCCGGGGAGGTCGCGACCGGGACGACCGCGGAGGCCAGGGCCAGTGCGGCGGCGGCGCGGACGAGACGTCTGATCGGGCGCATGGCAGCAGGTACCTTTCGAGGTTGCTCGGGCTTGTTCGGGGACGTTCGGGGTTGTTCGGGGTTGTTCGCGGGTGTGAGGTCCCGGCGGTTCGGGGTACGGCCGGCGGGCGGGGTTCAGCGGGCGGCCGTCAGCAGATCCGCTATCGCGTCCGCGTTGCCCGCGTCCATCAGTTCGTCGCCCGGTATCCGTCGGCCGTACTCGTGCTCCAGGATGACGGAGAGTTCGAGCATGACCAGGGAGTCGATGTCGATGTCGGAGAACCGGGTGGCGGGCGTGACCTCGCCCTCCACCGCGAACTTCTCCACCAGGAGTCCGACGATCCGGTCGGCCACTGCGCTCATGGGTTCTCGCCTTTCGATGCCGGCCGGCCCTGCCCGGGCCGGCCTCGGTACGTCGTTCGGATGGGGTGGGGGGCGCGCCGGGGAGCTGCGCCTCAGTCTCCGAGGACGCCGTCCACCGTGATGTCGGGCCAGGTCAGGGCGGTGGAGCCCCAGTTGAGACCGACCCCGAAGGTGCTGGAGAGGATGCGGTCGCCGACACCGAAGGTCCCGGCCGCGGCGGCGTGGGTCATCGCCAGCGGAATGGAGGCCGCCGAGGTGTTGCCCACCCGGTCGATGTGCAGCAGGACCCGCTCGCGCTGCACCTTCAGCAGGTCGGAGACCGCGTACAGGATCCGGGAGTTGGCCTGGTGACCGGCGAACCAGTCGACGTCCCCGACCTCCCAGCCGATCCGGTCCAGCAGCTTCGCCGAGGAGGAGCTCATCCGCTCGACCGCGTGGGAGAACAGGTCCTTGCCGCGCATGGCGAGCAGGTTGTCCTCCTCCGTCGGCGGCTGCCGGTGGGAGCGCTGCCGGGAGCCGCCGACCGCCAGCCGGGCCAGATCGTGGTGCTCACCGTCGCTGCCGAGGTCGAAGCCCCGGAACGCGCCCGGCTCGTCCGGATCACCGGCCCGCAGCACCGCCGCGCCGGCCCCGTCGCCGAAGATGATCGCCGAGGCCCGGTCCCGGTGGTTCAGCCGGGTGGACCAGATGTCGGCCCCGATCACCAGCGCCCGGTCGACCAGGCCGGCCGAGATCGCGCCGACGGCGTTGGCCATCCCGTAGACCCAGCCGGTGCAGGCCGCCGAGAGGTCGTACGCCCAGGGCTCGCCGAGGCCCAGCCGGTGGGCGATCTCCGGTGCGGTGGCGGGCATCGGCTGGTTGGGGGTGCTGGTCGCGAGCACCACCAGGCCGACCGTACCGCCCCCGGCGGACTCCATCGCCCGCTGTCCGGCGGTGATCGCGAGATCGCCGGTGACCGTACCGGGGTCGGCCCAGTGCCGTTGCCGGATGCCGGTCCTGGTCCGGATCCAGGTGTCGTCGCTGCCGACCAGCTCGCCGATCTCGTCGTTGGAGACGATCCTCGGCGGCACCATCGCGCCGAGCCCCTCCAGTACCGCGGCCCTGGTCACACCGCCACCTCCGCCCGGTCGTCGCGGACCCGGCCGGCCGGCAGCCGGTGGGTCGCCGCACAGCGGATCCGGAGGTGTTCGAAGGCCGCGGCGATGTCGACCACGCGCCAGTCCTCCCCCTCCCTGGTGGTGAGCAGCCGCGGTTCGACCAGTTCCACGGACAGCGGCGCCGGGCCGGCCACCGGCCGGTGCGGGTCGCCGATCTCCAGCACGGTCTGCCGCATCCAGAGCGTGTCGCTCTCGGCGCGGGGGACGTCGTCCAGTCCGTAGATCAGGATCTGGCCCAGCTGGATCGCGCCGACGAAGGCGTCGATGACCGAGACCGACCCGTGGCTGTAGCTCTCCAGCCCGCCCACCGGGCCGGCCGGCGGCTCCACCGCGCGGCTGCCGAGCAGGGCGGTCGCCCGCCGGGCGGACAGGTCCACCCGCAGGTCCTCGATGGTCTGCGCCCTGCTCCGGTGCGCGGCGGCGAAGGGCCGCAGCGGGGCCGGCCCGAGCAGTACGTCGGGCGAGTCGCAGCGGGCGGTCCGGGCGGCGCCGGCCGGGAGCTGCGGGTGCTCGACCTCCAGGCGGGCCCGCAACTCGCCGACCTGGCAGTCCACCACGGTCGAGTGCCCGGACGGCCGGGCGGCGGTGGCGCGGACGGCGAAGCCCCCCAGCTCCTCCTCCACCGGCTTGGTCCCGGCCTTCAGCCGCACCCGGCGCAGCCGGAGCCGGCCGCGCTGCTCGGCGCCCAGGCCGAACGTGTGCGTCAGGTGCAGTTCGGCGGCCTCCCCCGCGATCAGCAGGGCGTCGATGCTGCTCAGGTGCGGGGCCTGGTCGGTGCCGCCCTTGCGGGACCAGTCGGCCGGGTACTCGACGGCTCCGCGGGCCAGCACCGTACCGGTGCCGTCGGCCTGCGAGCTGATCCGGATGTCGGTCAGCCGCTGCCGCGCCCTGCGGTAGCCGCTGCCGAAGAAGCGGCGCTCCCCCGCGCCGAGGTAATCGTCCACCGTGGTGCGGGCCGGTGCGCCCGGCGTCTGTGTCGTGCCGATCATCTCACTCCCCCGTGGTTGTCGATCACGGCTGCGAGCCGCGTGAAGAATGCGTCCTTGGACTGTCGTTGGAAGAAGTGCCCGCCGGGGACCACCTGGAGGGTCCCGCCCCGCATGGAGTGCTCGGACCAGGCGGCCGCGTCCGCCACCGCCACCAGGGGGTCGTCGGCACCGGCGAAGACGTCGATGGGGCAGGGCAGTTGGTAGCTGAGGTCGGTGTGCCGACGGCTCTCGCACAGTTCCAGGCCGGCCCGGACCTGGGCGAGGTGCTCGGCGAGCCGGTCCGGGCAGCTGCGGACGGCCTCCGGCAGACCGTCGAACGCGGCCAGCCGGCGCATGAGCCAGGCGTCGTCCAGGTGCAGCGCCGACTCCAGCGGGAGCGGCAGGTGCGGCGCCGAGTGGGCGCCCACCAGCAGCCGTTGCGGCAGCCGGCGCCCGGTCGCGGCCAGGAACCGGACCAGGTGGTACGCGACCAGCGAGCCCATGCTGTGGCCGTAGCACAGGTACGGTTCGTCCAACTGCGCACCGAGCTGCGCCTGCAGGGCCCGGGCGAGCGCGGCGAGGTCCCGGTGGGGTCCGCTGCCGGGCCCGTCCCGCTCCGGCAGCCGGACCGCGACGACCTCGACCCGCGACCCCAGCCGCCGCTGCCAGCCGGCGAACGAGGCGGTGCTGCCGCCCGCGTGGTGGAAGCAGAACAGCCGGACCGGCCGCGCGGCCGGCGTCGCGCGGGCGGCGCGCACGTCGGCGAGACGGACGACGTCGGCACTCACAGGCTGTTCCTCTCCTACGGGCTACGGCGGGCGGCGGTGGGTGCGTGCCCGCCCCGGCCGGGGCGGGCACGCGGTCGGTCACTGCTCGGTGCCCCGCAGGTGGGCGGCCGAGGCGACGGCCAGCTGACGGGCCCGGGCGGTGTCGGCCAGCAGGCGGCCACCGCGCTTGACGACCCGGCCGGCCACCAGGACGGTGTCCACGTTGCCGGTGTGGGCGGCGAGGACCAGCGACTCGGCGGCGGTGGTGACCGGAGCCAGGTCGATGTCGTCGGCGCGGACCAGCACCAGGTCGGCGGCCTTGCCCGGCTCGATGGAGCCCGTCCGGTCGCCGAGGTGGACGGCGCGGGCGCCCTCGACGGTCGCCATCCGCAGCACGGCCTGGGCGGGCAGCACCGGCTCGCCCTCCGGCGTGTCGGCGCGGTCGGCGGCCAGCGCGAAGCGCATCTGGGTGAACAGGTCGCCGCTGGACTCCATCTCGGTGTCGATGCCGAGACCGGGGTTGACGCCCGCGGTGCGCAGCCGGCGCACGGCCACGTTGCGGCCCAGTCCGGGCATGGTGAGCTCGATCTGCGGGCAGATCGACACGGTGGTGCCGGAGTCCGCGAGCAGCTTGAGCGCGTCGGGCTCGGCGCCGTTGACGTGCGCCAGGTTGACGTCCGGGCCGAGCAGGCCGGCCTGGTGGAGCAGCTGGACGCCCTGGTGCTCGGGGCTGGGGCTGCCGGTGGACAGGTGCGTGGTGATCGGGACGCCGAGCTCGCGGGCGAGGGCGAAGTCCTTGACCGCGTTGTCGATGCCGGAGTAGTCCGGGCCCTTGGCGGCCATCGCGAGGGTGACCAGCCCGTCGTCCGAGGGGAGCAGCTGCTCGCGGACGCGGCGGATGTCGAGCGGGTGGGTGGCGGCGAAGTCGAGCTTCGAGCCGATCGGCCAGGCGTGGCCGAACACGGCGCGCACGCCCGCGTCCTGGAGGGCCCGGACGGCGGCGTCGGCGTGCTCGGGCGAGTTCATCGCGTGGGCCCAGTCGAGCACCGTGGTGATGCCCGCGTTGAGCGCGGTGAGCGCGCCGAGGTAGGTGCCCGCGTAGACGTCCTCCGGGCGGACCTTGTCGCCGAGGCCGATCAGGGTCTGACCGACGTACTCCATGATCGAGGCCTCGGAGTCGGACTGCCGGAGGCTGCTCTGCCAGGTGTGCCGGTGGGCGTCCACCAGGCCGGGCAGGACGAAGGTGCCCGAGGCGTCGATCACCTCGGTGTCGGGGGCCGGCTGGAGGTCGGTCCCGACGGCCGTGATCCGGCCGTCCTCGATGAGCACGTCGCCCGTGGGGAATTCGCGGTTCTGGGCGTCCATCGTGACGATCCAGCCGCCACGGACCAGGGTCCGCTGAGTGGTCAAGGCAATTCTCCCAGTGTCTCCGGTGACGGCCCGGGGGTCGGGCCGTCGTCGTTCGGTTCGGTGGCCGGGCGGATCGGTCCGTCCGGCCGGTGGGGGCCGGGGCGAGCCCCGGCCCCGGTCATGCGGCGGCCGACCCGGCGCCGGCCCGGGCGTCGACCGCCCACACCAGCAGGGCCAGCAGGGCCAGCGCGGCTCCCACCGCGCACACCGCGCCCCAGCCCGCCGCCGCGTAGGCGGCGCCCGAGGCGGCGGATCCGGCGAAGCCGCCGATGAAGTAGGTGGTGGTGTAGGCGGTGGTGATCCGGCTGCGCGCGTCGGCCCGCAGCCGGTAGATCACGCTGAGGTTGGTGACCTGGACGCCCTGGACACCCAGGTCGAGCAGGACCACCCCGAGCAGCAGGGCGACCAGCCAGTGCCCTCCGTTCAGCGCGAGCAGGCCCCAGCCGGCGAGCACCACCGCCAGCAGGACGCCGGTGGTCACACGGTCCAGCCGCCGGTCGGCGAACCGGCCGGCGATCCGGGCCGCGTACGCCCCGACCGCGCCGACCAGACCGACCAGGCCGATCAGCGCCGCGTCGAAGTCGTACGGCGGCCGGGCGAGCAGGAAGGCGACGGAGGCCCAGAAGGCGTTGAACCCGGCGAAGGTGACGAAGCCGAGCAGGCAGCGCCGCCGCAGCACCGGTTCCTCCCGCAGGATGGTCAGGACCGAGCGGAGCAGCGCCGGGTAGGGGAGCCGGGCGGCCGGCTCGACCTTCGGCAGCCGGAGCCTCAACACGGCGGCCAGCAGCAGGGTGAGCACCCCGGCGGCGACGAACACCGCCCGCCAGCCGGCCCAGCCGCCGAGCAGCCCGCTGCCGGTCCGGGCGAAGAGGATGCCCAGCAGCAGCCCGCTCATCACCCGTCCGGAGACCTTGCCCCGCTCCTCCGCGCCGGCCAGGGAGGCCGCGAAGGCGACCAGCATGGGCCCGACCACGGTGCACATCGACAGCACCGCCATCGCCGCGACCAGCACGGCGAAGTCGGGCGCGGCCGCGGCGACGGCGCAGGCGACGGCCGTCACGGTGAGCATCACCACGACGATCCGGCGGCGTTCCGTGACGTCCCCGAGGGGCACCAGCAGGGCGAGCCCGGCCGCGTACCCGAGCTGGCCGACGGTGGTGACCAGGGAGGCCGACCCGCTGCCGAGCCGGAAGGCGTCGGCGATCCCGTTGAGCAGCGGTTGCACGTAGTACAGGTTGGCGACCGCGAGACCGCAGGCCCAGGCGAACAGGGTCACCAGGCGGGGGTCGATGCCCGCGCCGGGACCGGCTGCCGGGCCGGTCGGGGCGGGGGGTGACGCCGGCTCCGTGTCGTGGGCCGGGGTTCGGGGGGTCATGGCTGTCCTTCCCTGTCCTTCCGTCAGGACGGTGTGCGGGGGGTCAGGGGGTGTCGGAGCTGGCCGGCCGGGCAGCGCGCAGGAACCGGAGCACCTGGTCGGGGCGGTCCGCGCCGGCCAGCAGCGCGAGGTGGCCGTCGGGGCGGACCACCGCGAAGGCGGGGTTCCGGCCGAAGGTGCGGTCGAGGATCCGGGCCGGCCCGCCGGAGACCCGCGCGAGGTCGCGCACCGTGATCCCGGGGTCGAGCTTCCCGCTCAGCGACCGGGCCCGCTGCGCCCAGTCGGCCTTCGGGCGCCGCCCGGGCCAGAGCAGCACGGTGTAGTACGCGGGGTCGAGGGTCGGCATGCCCGAGTCCGGCTCCGGCGGGACGAACATCGGGACGCGCTGGCCGGGCTCGATCGGCCGCGGGTGGCGCAGCAGGATCGGCTCGGTGGCGAGCCGGCCGTAGCTGACGTCGACCTGGCTCAGCAGCGGCACGACCATCCGGCTGACCAGCCCGGTCTTGCAGGCGAGGGTGAACAGCGTGTCGCGCACGGCGATCCGCCCCGCGCTGCGCTGGAGCGCGAACCGGGCCTGCGCCGCCGAGGTGCGCGAGAGCCGGGTGGTGCCGGCCTGCCGCTCGGGGGCGTAGCTCTCCAGGACCGACTCCCGCAGGGTGCCGTTGACCACGCCGGCCAGCTTCCAGCCGAGGTTGGCGACGTCCATCAGGCCGACGTTGAGGCCCTGGCCGCCGGCCGGGCTCACCACGTGCGCGGCGTCGCCGACCAGGAAGCACCGGCCCTTGCTGAAGGTCTCGGCGATGCCGAGCCGCGGGCGGAAGGCCCGGGTCCAGTCCGGTGTGCCGACCTGGATGTCGCGCCGGGAGCGGGAGCTGAGGATGTGCTGGATCAACTCGCGCGAGGGGTTGCCGTCCTCCTCGCGCCGGTGCGGGGTGGTGGCGGCGAAGCGGTAGCTGCCGTTGCTCAGCGGCACGATCGCGGCGACGCCGTCGCGACAGTAGTAGTACTGGCCGAGCGGCGGGACGTCCCCGGAGAGCGGTACGTCGCCGATGGCGTAGGTGACGTCGATCTCCTCGCCGTCGAAGCGGATCCCGAGTTCGCTCCGCACGGTGCTGGCCGGTCCGTCCGCGCCGATCAGCCAGTGCGGCTCGACGGTCTCGCCGGTGCCGTCGGAGTGCTTGAGCACGGCCCGCGGGCGGGCCCCGGAACCGTCCAGCGAGACCAGTTCCACCCCGCGCTCGACGACCCCGCCGAGCTCGGCCAGGCGCCCGCGCAGGACGCGCTCGGTGTCGCGCTGCGGCAGCGCCAGGATGAAGGGGTACGGCGAGTCGTCGAGGGTGCTGAGGTCGGCGGTGCCGAGCAGCCGGCCCTCGGAGTAGTAGCTGAGGCCGGTGGTCCGCCGGCCCTCCCGGACGAGGGCGTCGGCGACTCCGATCCGCCGGAGCATCTCCAGGTTGCGCGGCCAGACGAGGACCGCCTTGGAGTGCGGGTCGCTGGTGTCGATCCGCTCCTGACGGTCAATCAGCCTGACGTTCACGTCCTGCTGGAGGAGTTCGCAGGCCAGCGCCATGCCGATGGGTCCGGCGCCCACGATCAGCACCTGCGGGGCGGGGTCGCGACCGGCGCCCGGCTGGGCCGGGGGCTGCTCGTCGGCGGGCATGTGGGGTCCTTCCGTCTCGGTGGCCGCGGTCGGCGGTCCTGGAACACCCGGTGACCGCGGTCGGCGGTCCCGGCACGTCTCGGTGACCGCGGTCAGCGGTCCTGGAACTTCTCGATGGCGCTCTGCGCGACGCCCATGGCGTTGATCGCCCGGGGCACCCCGGCGTAGAGCGCGACCTGGCTCAGCGTCTCGGCGACCTCCTCGGCGGTGGCGCCGTTGCGCAGCGCTCCACCGACGTGGAAGCCGAGTTGGCCCTCGCAGCCGCCGAGGGCGGCCAGGACGGCGACCGTCACCAGCTGGCGGGTGCGCAGGTCGAGGCCGGGACGGCCGACCACCTCGGCCAGGCCGAAGGCGACGGTCTCGGCGAGCGCCGGAGCGGTCGCGTCCAGCGCCTCCCAGGGCACGGCGGCGGTGTCTCCGGCGAGGCGGCGGAAGACCTCGCCGGCCTCCTTCCGCAGCGGGTCGGCGGACTGGTGCTCGGTCATCTCTGTTCTCCGGGAGAGTGGTTGGGGAACGGGGCACAGGGCACGGGGGCACAGGGCACAGGGCGCGGTGGCGGATCGCCCGCGCGCGGCGCGGGTCAGGCCGGCAGTGGGGCCGGGGTGTCGGCCCAGCAGGTCCACGCCCGGCCGCGGGCCTGGTCCACCAGCGCCCGGTCGGCATTGGCGACCACGACCGGGTGTCCGACCGACTCCAGCAGGGGCAGGTCGGAGATGTGGTCCCCGTACGCCCAGGAGCGCGGGAGGTCGAGCCCGTGCGTCCGGGCGGCCCCGGCGAGCGCCTCCGCCTTGTACCGGCCGATCATCGGGTGCGGGAGTTCTCCGGTGTAGCGGCCGTCGGCGACGGTGGGCCGGGCGCAGATGACCAGGTCCGCGCCGAGGTGACGGCCGATCGGGTCGAGGCAGGGCGGGAAGGAGCCGGACACCAGCACCGTCAGGTGCCCCTGCCGCCGGTGGCCCTGGAAGGCCGCCAGCGCGCGCCGGTGGAAGAGCGAGCCGCCGGCGAGTTCCCGGGCGAACCACTCCCGGCCCAGCTCGGCGAGTTCGGCCTCCGGCCGCCCCGCGTAGTTCCGGTAGTACAGCAGGTTGGCCTCCTCCCGCCGGCCGTTGGCCCGGGCTTCGGCGAGACGGGCCATCGCCTCGTCGAACGCCGCGTCCGGCAGGCCGCGGGCGGCCAGGTCGAACCGGAGGAAGCCGATCATGCTGACCACGGTGGTCAGGGTCTCGTCGACGTCGAAGAAGGCGGCCCGGCGCCCGGTGGCGCTCACTTCGCCCCCAGCACTCCGGCGGGGACCCGCTCGGTCTCCAGTCGCAGGTCCTGCCCGCCGTAGTCCGCCTTCGCCCGTCGGATCGCCTCGTCCACCGGGATCAGCGCCGGCAGGTCGAGCAGCTTGACGATCTGCTGCAGCCGCTCGGCGATCGTGCCGCCGATCACGTGGTACGGCATCCCCATCTCGGCGAAGCTGCTCAGCAGCATCTCGTCGCAGAGCCGCCGGAACTGGTCGTTCATCGGCCGGTGGCCGTCCGCGACGATCGGCAGCTCGTTGCGCAGGTGCACGAAGGTGTCGTAGGTCTTGGCGACGTGCTGCTTGAAGGCGCTGCCGTACTGGACCATCACCTGCTCGAAGAAGTCCATCTCGGCGGTCCGGGCCACGGCTTCGCCCTCCGGGAGGTGGGCGGAGGCGGTCGGGTTGATGCCCGCCCGGACCCGCAGCGTGCCGTAGATCCACTCCTGCAGCGAGGACCCGTCGGAGACGAAGCCGTCGCCCAGGAGGTTCTCGTGCACCGCGCGCTCGACGTGCCGGCGCATCACCAGCTGGAGGAACTCCGGCGGGGTGCACTCGGCGAGTGCCTTGCCCGGCAGGGCTTCGGGAAGGATCTCCCGCATGGTCTTGGCCAGCGTCCTCGGTATGCCGGTCAGATGCGACAGCGCCATCACCGTGAACGTCTTGCCGGACGAGTACGTACCCGAGACTGCCAACTTCACCTTGCGCCCCCTTGTGACCGGTCTTCCGGCTCGTCGGACGGCGAATCCCCGGGCCCGGCCCGCGTTCCCCGCCGGCCGGGCCGCCTTCGCCCGGAGACGACGCTAGATCGTCCGCGATCCTGGTGGCAGTGTCGGATCATGGTGGTGGTGGCACCACCAGGCACCGGGTACCGGACAGCACGACGGGGGCGGGCGGGCGTGGGGGAACGCCCGCCCGCCCCCGTGGGGCGGAGCGGTCCGGTCAGGCCACCGCGCGGCCCTGATCGGAGAGTTGACGCAGCAGCAGCTTGAACGGGGCGGAGGCGGCGGTCTGCTCGTCCGGCCCGTAGAGGTGCAGCCTGAGGTGCGGCGCCTCGCTCAGGTCCAGCGCGGTGTGCTCGAAGGTCAGCGCGCCGCAGCGGGGGTGCAGGACGGTCTTGGTCGCCCGGGTGGCCAGGCTGATCTCGTGCCGGTCCCAGAACGTGCGGAACAACGGGCTCTCGGTGCGCAGCCGTTGGGCGATGTCCATGAAGTGGTGGTCGTCCGGGTAGCGCGCCGCCTGGTCCCGGAGGAATCCGATGACCTCCCCGGCCACCGCCTCGGTGTCCGGGAACCTGGCGCGCCACTCGGTGTCGAGGAAGAACCGGACCGCCTGGTTGTTGTTCGCCTCGGTCAGCCCGAACACCTCGCGGGCGGCCTCGTTGAAGACCGGGATGTTGCCGTAGCGGTCGACCAGTTTGGCCGGGAACGGCATCCAGCGGTCGACGATCCGCTGGAGCCTCGGCGGGACCCCCTCGGTGTGGGTGTCGCGGGGCAGTGGGGAGTTGAGCCCGGCCAGCCGGTACAGGTGGGCCCGCTCGGGCTCGCCCAGCCGCAGGGCCCGGCTCACCGCGTCCACGACGTCCGGGGAGACCTTGATGTCCCGCCCCTGTTCGAGCCAGGTGTACCAGGAGACCCCGATACCGGCGAGCACCGCCACCTCCTCCCGCCTCAGCCCGGGGGTGCGCCGGAACCCGGCCGAGGGTAATCCGACGTCCTCCGGTTTGAGCGCGGCGCGGCGGCTCCGCAGGAAGTCTCGCAGCTCCGTCCGTCGAACGTGCCTCGCATGCGTACTGTCAATCGCCTTCTCCATAGGACCAGACTAACTCTGGAGTTTTCGGCCGAAACATCAGCGGGGCACCGGACTTGACCGGGAAGACCTGCCTGACCTGCGGTTCTCTCCGCGCTCAAGCAGCCCTGCCGGCGCATCCGGAATCCTCGGCTCGATTTCTTCACGATTCCCCAGCGACCGCCACCTGCGGTCACGCGAATACCGTGACGATTTACGCCGATTCCGGCCCGGGTTCGGTCAGCGGGGGTGAATGCCGCCGTTCAGCCCGATCACCTGGTCGGTGAGGTAGCCGTTGCGCAGCACCGCCATCACCAGGTCGGCGACCTCCTCCGGGCGCCCGTACCGTCCGACCGGGACGGCGGGCGAGAGGCTGCCCTCGGTGAGCGAGGGCAGCATCCGGGTGTTCTCGATCAGCGCCGGCGCCACCGCGTTGACCGTCACCCCGTGCCCGGCGACCTGGGGCGCCAGGGCGTGCACCAGGCCGTGCAGCCCGGCCTTGGAGGCCGCGTAGTGCGGGCCGACGATGCCGCCGATGAAGGCGGCGGTCGAGGAGATGAAGACCAGCCGGCCGTAGCGGCGCGCCATCATCGCCGGGATCACCTCCTGGGCCAGCAGGAAGGGCGCGCGGAGGTTCACCGCGAGGGTGCGGTCCCAGGTCCGGGTGTCGACGGCGAGACGGATCCGGCGAGGCGCGTAGCCGGCGTTGGGGATCAGCACGTCGATCGGTCCGAGCGCGTCCGTGGCCTCCTGGACCAGCCGTTCCGGCGTCAGCGGATCAGCCAGGTCGCCCTCCAGGGCGACCGCGTCGAGCCCGATCTCCCATGCCTCCTCGGCCAGCAGTTTCGCCTCGGCGTACCGGCCGCCGGCCGCGAAGGCCACCCGCGCACCGGCCGAGATCAACCGGCGGCCCAGCGCACCGCCGATCCCGCCGGACGCCCCGGTCAGCAGCACCGCCCTCCCGGCCAGACCCGATTCCTCCAGGCGCATCATCAGCTCTTCCCCTCACCGTCGGACCAGCGATTCCCCCCTCACCATGCGGTCGTCGGACTGCCGGTGTCCAAGACTCTTTCCCGAAGCTGTCATACCCTGCGGGCATCACGACCGAGGAGGACCCGGTGGACCTGGACCTGCGGAAGCTGCGCTACTTCATGGCCGTCGCGGAACGGCAGCACTTCGGCCGGGCGGCGGAGGAACTGCACATCGCCCAGTCGGTGCTGTCCCGTCAGATCATGGCACTGGAACGGGAGTTACGTGCCCAGCTGTTCGTCCGCACCCGGCGCACCACCCGACTGACCGCCGCCGGCGAGCAGTTGCTCGCCGACGCCGGGCCGCTGCTGGCGAACGCCGAGGCGGTCCGCCGGCGGGTCGGTCTGGCCGCCGGCTCGGGACCGCTCGGCTTCGTCGTCGGCTTCATGCCCGGCCTGATCGTCACCCCGGCGGTCCGGGTCATGTCGCAGCGCCACCCCGAGCTGTCGGTCGAGGTGTTCCGCACCGGCTGGGACGACCAGGCCCAGGTGATCAGGGACGGCCGGGCGGACGTCGGCTACCTCCGGCTGCCGGTCGACCAGCGCGGGCTGACCGTGCTGCCGCTGCTCGCCGAACCACGGGTGGCGGTGCTCCCGGCCGACCACCGGCTGGCCGGCCACGACGCGGTCACCCTCGCCGACCTGGCCGGGGAGCACCTGCTGCAGAACCCCGACGCGGTGCTGCCCCCGCACGCGGCGTCCGCGCTGCTAAACGGGCGCACGCGGCCCTCCGTCCAGACCATCCGCACCGTCGAGGAGAAGCTGGAGTACGTCGCCGCGGGCCACGGCTTCGTCGTCCTCCCGCTGTCCGTCGCGACCTTCTACACCCGCCCGGACGTCACCCACCTCCCCGTCCACGCCCTCCCTCCGTGCCAGGTGGCGCTCGCCTGGGACCGCAGCCGGCGCAGCCCGCTGATCGAGGAGTTCGCCGGCATCGCGGCCATGCTCCAGGCCTCCTCGCTCAAGCCCCTGGACGCCCGGCAGCCCACCGCCCTCGGCTGAGGCTCCGGCCTGCGGCCTCCGACCTCCGGCGCCGGGACTACCGGCCCGCGATGACCTCCAGGGCCGGGCGCGGCGGGCGGCCGAGCAGGGCCGCCAGGTCGCCCGGCCCGCCCGGGCCGGCCAGGAAGCCGTGGGCGATCGCCGAGCAGGTGCCGACCAGCATCGGCACCTGGAAGTCGCGCAGGGTGTCCGAGGCCGCGGCCGCCGTACGGGCCCCGGCGAGCCGGCCCGGGCGGTACTCGGCGCCGAGCGCCTCGGCCACCTCCGCGCCGCCGACCGCCCGCTCCCCCACCAGCTCGTACGTCCGGCCCGCGTGCCCGGCGGGCGCCAGGGCGACGTTCACCGCCACCTCGGCGAGGTCCGCCCGCGCCACCGCCGCCAGCCGGCCCGCGCCCAGCGGCGCGGTGATCACCCCGTCCGGGCCGGGCGCGGCGATCGCGGCCAGCAGCTCCGCGTAGAGGCCGTTGCGCAGCACCGTCCAGCGCAGCGCGCCGGACTCGCGCAGCCGCCGCTCGGTCCAGCGGTGGGCGAGGGCGTAGGGCAGGTGGTCGCCGTCGCCGGAGAGGCTGGTGTAGACGACGTGCTCGACGCCCGCCGTCTCGGCCGCCTCGATCGCCGCACCGTGCCGGGCGATCACCACGTCGTCCTCGGCCGCACCCGCCGAGATCAGCAGCAGGGTCCGGACGTCCTTGAAGGCCTCGGCCAGGGTCTCCGGCCGGTCGAAGTCGACCAGCCGGGCCGGGGTGTCCTCCGGTACCTTTCCTGGGGTCCGCGACCCGGCGACGACGCCCGCGCGACCGCGCAGGCGCTCCAGCACGAGACCGCCCAGACCTCCGTTGACACCGGTGACGAGCAGCATGGTTCTCCTCCTGATGACTGGCCGCTGAAGACCTGACCATCCTCGGTAACCTGGCCGTCCGGCGTAAGGAGGCACTTTCATGTCCGTAGGGCACACCACGGTAACCACCGCCCGCCCGGTCGTCTGGTGCGAGGACGGCGTGGACTGCGGGATCCGCGACCTGCTGAACCGTCTCGGCGACCGGTGGTCGGTGCTGGCCGTGGTCGAACTCGCCCAGGGAGTACGGCGGTTCCGCGAGCTGCAGCGGGCCCTGCCGGGCATCTCGCAGCGGATGCTGACCCTGACGGTGCGCCGGCTGGAGCGCGACGGGCTGGTGTCGCGGACCGTCCACCCGACCGTCCCGCCCCAGGTCGAGTACGAGCTGACGCCGCTCGGGCACAGCCTGACCCACCTGGTGCGGGCGATGGTCGACTGGTCCTCCTCCCACCACGACGCGATCGTCGACTCCCGGCGGCAGTGGGACGAGGCCAACCCGGGCTCGGAGATCCGCTAGCGGCCCGGCGCCACCAGGTCCGTCGGGTCTGTGTTGGCGCCGCAGAGCACCACGCAGACCCGCTCGCCGGGCGCGGGCCGGTAGACCGGGAGCGCCGCCAGGGCGGTGGCGGCCGCGTGCTCGACGGCCAGCCGGTGGTCGTCCCAGAGCGCCCGGCGGGCCCGGAGGATCGCCTCGTCCGGCACCAGGACGGAGCGGACGTCGCCCTGCCGCGCCACGTCGAGGGCCATGGCGGAGGCGCGCCGCGCACCCAGGGAGTCGGCGGCGACCGAGTCGACCGGCACGTCGACCGGGTGGCCCGCCTCGACGGCGGCGTTCAGCGCCCGGCAGTGCTCGGGCTCCACGGCGACGGTGCGGATGCCGTGCTGCCGGGCGGCGGTGGCCACCCCGGCGAACAGCCCGCCGCCGCCGACGGCGACCACCACGGTGTCCAGGGCCGGGAGTTGCCGGTGGATCTCGTCCAGCAGGGTGCCGGCCCCGGCGGCGATCAACGGGTGGTCGTAGGCGTGCGCGGCCAGCGCGCCGCTGCCGGCGGCGAACTCCTCGCAGGCGGCCAGCGCTTCGGCGTACTCCGAGCCGACCGGCCGCACGTCGGCGCCGTAGCCGCGCAGCTTGGCCACCTTGACGGCGGGCGCGGTGGTGGGCACGAACACGGTGGCCCGTACACCCTGCTGCTGCGCGGCCCAGGCGCAGGCCAGGCCCGCGTTGCCGCCGGAGGCGATGGTCACGCCCGCGTCCGGGAGCGTGCCGGCCTCGCGGTGTGCCCGGATGAAGTTCTGCGCACCCCGGGCCTTGAAACTTCCGGTGTGCTGCAACTGCTCCAGGGCCAGCCAGAGCCCGGCGTCGGCCTGGGCCAGCGCCACGGGTCGGACGCGTCCGGCGATCCGGTCGGCGGCGGCCTTGATGTCGCCGTAGGAAAGCTGTGGCACTGGGTCAACTCCTGGATCTGGGGATGGTCACCCGGTCATGCACCGGTCGAGCTCACGCACCTTCGCCCGCAGCCCGGCCGCCTCCGGCCCGGGCCCCCAGTCGATCACGGCGCCGGCCCGCCCGGCGAGCGCGAGCACCGTCACGGTGAACCCCTCGCCGAGCGCCCGGATCACGGCGTGCCGGCTCTCCAGCTGGTGCGCCAGCAGCGCGTTGGCGAAGACCCCGAGCGCGACCGGGTGGACCCGGCACTCGTCCGACTCCATGGGCCCGATGCCGGCGGACAGCCCGAGCTCCTCCTCGAAGACCGCGAGCTGGCGCAGGAACAGCCGGGAGGCGCCGTTGGACGGGTTCCAGAGCGTGACGCCGCCCATCGCGTAGTACTGGCTCACCTGGCGGCCCCCTCTGCTCGTCCCGCTGGTCGTTCCCGCTGGTCGTCCGGGCCGGTCGTTCCCGCTGATCGTTCCCGCCGGCCCGCACCGACCGACCGGAACGGCCAGCCTAACCGGGCACGGCCGGGCCGTCGCCCGGTTTGCCTACCGCTCGTACGTCATCTCCGGGAAGCGCGCCGAGGGCCCGTCCAGCAGGTGGTCGTCGTGGCCGCGCAGCCAGCGGTCGAAGAAGGAGGCCACGTAGCTGCGGGTGGCGAGTTCGGCCCGGTCGGGGCGGATGTCGCCGATGTCGTCGGCCAGCGTCCCGGGGCTGACGGCGCCCTGCCGGGCGAGCTGGGGCAGCAGGGACTCCGCGTCGGTGTAGGAGCCGTGCCGGGAGCCTTCCAGGGTGAGGTCGGCGTGCCAGCCGGTGCTGTGCTGCCACAGGGCGTCCCAGCCGGGCTGCCGGTGGTAGCTGCCGGAGTCGCCGTCATCGGTGCCCATCAGCAGGAAGGGGCGGTCCAGGCCGTCCTGGGCGACGCTGGGCAGGTGGACGCCGGTCCGGCCGTCCGGACCGGGGAAGTGCAGTTGGCCGTCCAGGTTGACGCCGGCCGCGATCCGCGGGTCGTCGTGCATGGTCTGCAGGGCGGTGAAGCCGCCCGCGGAGTGGCCGACCATGCCGATCCGGTCGAGGTCCAGCGCGCCGGCGAGGCCGGGCGGCAGGCTCTGGACGCGGCGCAGCCCGGTGAGTTCGTCCAGCACGAAACGGGTGTCGGCCACCCTGGTGTCCAGGGACGTGCGCAGCACCGCGCCGATGTCCAGGCCGGGCTGCCCCAGCATGGCGGGGAACACCGAGGTGGCCAGCTTCCCGTCGGGGAAGGCGACTTCGGAGGCTTCGTAGGTGTGGTCGACGGTGACGACGACATAGCCGCGCGAGGCGAGGTCCTCGACCAGGGCCGTCCCCCAGCTGCGCGGGTCGCCGAGGCCGGGCGAGTACAGCACCACCGGGCGCGGGCCGCCGGGCCGGGCCGGGGCGTCCCGCCGGGCGTGGGTGAGGATGCCCGACCAGTCCGTACTGCCGGGCCGGACACCGTAGTTGACCTTGCCGACGCCGGTGTCGCCGCCGAAGTGCTCCCCGGCGTCGGGCCGCATGTAGCGGGCCCGGTCCTCCCCGGCGGCCGGGCGGGCCGTCGGGTACCAGAAGCTGATCATCAGCTCGCGCTTGCGCCCGGGCTGCCAGGGGTCCTCCCGTCCGGCGTCGGTCAGGTGCAGCGAGGTCGTCCCGATCGGGTACGGCCCGGTCGGCTGCGGCAGCCACGCGGTGGCCTGCCGCTGCCCGCCACCGTCGGCCGGCGCGGCCACCGCCCCGGGCGCGCCCGCCACCCCGAGCGCTGCCGACGTCGCCAGCAGTACCGCCGCCACGGCCCGTCCCCGCCTGCCCATTGCTGCCTCCACGTCCGGATCGGTCACGAGGAAGACGCTACGGGCGGGGCGGGCCGGGGCCGTCACACCCCGGAGCCAAGTCCCCCTGAGTACCCAGGTATGACACCCTTACGGGCCCCTGGGCCCCGGACCCAGGGCCTCCGCCGGAGCGAGCAGGGTCACCGCCGGAGCGAGCGGGGTCACCGGGTCGGGGCGGGCCAGTCGGCGGGAAGCGTGTAGTGCCAGCCCGGGCGCCAGGCCGGCGGGGCTTCGAGCAGGTCTTCCAGTGCTGCTCCGGCGAGCAGACAGTCCAGGGCCCATCGGTTGGCCGAGTGGGCGATCAGCAGGATCCGGCAGCCGTCCCAGTGAGTGGCCAGGTCGTGGAGGAACGCGTCGGTGGCCGCCAGGACCTGGCGGTAGCTCTGTCCGCCGGGGAAGGGCTCGTCGATCCGGCGCGCCCGTTGAGCGGCGATGAGCACGGCCGGTGTTCCGTTGAGGTCGCCGTAGTCGCACTCGCGCAGTCGGACGTCCTGATGGATCGCGGGCTTGCCGTCGGGGAACGCGATCCGGGCGGTTTCCACGGCGCGGTGAAGGTCGGAGGTGAACACGGCGGCGAGCCCGTCGCCGCGTCGGCGCTCGCCCAGTTCCCCGGCCTGGCGGCGGCCCAGTTCCGAGAGCCGGCCCGGGAGCCAGCCGGTGGCGATGCCCGCCTGGTTGTCGGTGGTGGTGGCGTGCGTCTCGTAGACGATCCCTACGGCCATCGGAGGCTCTCCTCTCGGCGGGTCAGGCCGCTCCGGCGGGTGGGCGTCCTCCCCCTCATCGACGCCCTCGCCGACCGCCAGGGCATCATCCCCCGCCGGCCCGACTCCAAGACCGTCCGGGCCGAACTCGACCTCACTGCCCGGCATCCCCCCGACCAGCCCAGCCCGCAGCTCACTTCGAGCCCCACACCCACTCCTCGCCTGCTGCGACGGGCGGGCCGGCGGCTACTCGGCCGGACGGCGCCCCCAGGCCGAGATCAGCGGCGCGAGCGTCAGGTCGAGTTCGCCCGCGTGGATGGCGGCCAGGTGGGCGTCGATCTCGGTGTCATCGGCCAGGCCCGCCGCGAGCAGCTCGCCGCGCACGTGCCGGATGGTCGCCGCCTCCAGCCGGTCGCAGGCCGGCCCGCCGACCGGGAAGGTGCCCGCCGCGGCGACGTCCACCAGGCCGGCCTCCCGCAGGGCCCGCGGCAGGGTCCGGCCGTAGCTGAGGTCTGCGCCACGGCGCCGCAGCAGCTCCCGGACCGCGTCGCGCAGCCGGTTGGCCCGCCGCTGCGCCGGGCCGCTGTCGTCCAGGCACGCCAGCGGCTGCAGGGCCGTGTCGGCGTCCTCGACCAGCAGCCGGCCGCCGGGCCGCAACGCTGCCGCCATGGTGGCCAACGCCCTTGCCCGGTCCGGGACATGGACCAGCACGAGCCGGGCGTGCACCAGGTCGAAGGTCCCCGGCTCCGGGGTCGGATCGGCGGCGACGTCGTGCCGGCGCACCTCGTACCCCCCACCGGTCGTCAGCCACGACGGGTCGATGTCGGTGGCCAGCACGTACCCGGTCGGACCGACGGTCTCGGTGAGCGCCTCCGGGATGCCGGGGCCACCGGCGCCGACCAGCCAGCAGCGCGAGCCGGCCCCGACCCCCAGCCGGGCGAAGTGCCCGAGCGTGACGCCGTCGAACAGCTCGGCCAGCCAGCGGAAGCGCTCGCCCGCCTCGGCGCGCGCGTTGTCCAGCAGGTACCCGCCGGCGGGAGCGGACTCCGTGCAGGGCGCGGGGGTCCCGTCGGTCGGGTCGGGGCGGCCACCGGCGTGCGGCGGGCGGGGCGAAGAGGTCATGACTCCATGGTCGACCTACCCGCGCCGGCGACGCCAGGAGGACGGGAGAGGGATGCCTCACACGCGGTACTGCTTGAGCTCCCGCCGGGCCAGCGAGCGCTTGTGCACCTCGTCCGGCCCGTCGGCCAGGCGCAGGGTGCGGTTGCCGGCCCACAGTTGGGCGAGCGGGGTGTCCTGGCTGACCCCGGCCGCGCCGTGCGCCTGGACGGCCTTGTCGAGGATCCACTCGACCGTGCGCGGGGTGGCGATCTTGATGGCCTGGATCTCGGTGTGCGCACCCCGGTTGCCGACGGTGTCCATCAGCCAGGCCGTCTTGAGCACGAGCAGCCTCAACTGCTCGATGCGGACCCGCGATTCGGCGATCCAGTCCTGCACCACGCCCTGCTCGGCCAGCGGACGGCCGAAGGCCACCCGCTCGCTCGCCCGGCGGCACATCAGCTCGAGTGCCCGCTCGGCGATGCCGATGGCCCGCATGCAGTGGTGGATCCGGCCGGGCCCCAGCCGGGCCTGGGCGATCGCGAAGCCGCCGCCCTCCTCGCCGATCAGGTTCTCGACGGGGACGCGGACGTCCTCGAACAGCACCTCGGCGTGGCCGCCGTGGTCGGCGTCGTCGTAGCCGAAGACCGTCATGCCGCGCCTGACGGTGACACCCGGGGTGTCGCGCGGCACGATCACCATGCTCTGCTGGCGGTGCGGGGCGGCGTCCGGGTCGGTCTTGCCCATCACGATGAACAGCTTGCAGTCCGGGTTCATCGCCCCGGTGATGTACCACTTGCGGCCGTTGACCAGGTACTCGTCGCCGTCCCGCTCGATCCGGGTGGCGATGTTGGTGGCGTCCGAGGAGGCCACCTCGGGCTCGGTCATCGCGAACGCGGAGCGGATCTCGGCGTCCAGCAGGGGCCGCAGCCAGCGCTCCTTCTGCTCGGCGCTGCCGAACTGGGCGAGCAGCTCCATGTTGCCGGTGTCGGGCGCCGCGCAGTTCAGCGCGGGCGGGGCCAACTGGATGCTGCGGCCGGTGATCTCGGCGAGCGGGGCGTACTGGAGGTTGGTGAGGCCGGCGCCGTGGTCCCCGGGAGTGCTGTGCTTGTCCACGAAGAACAGATTCCACAGGCCCTGCTTCCGGGCCTCGGCCTGGAGCTCGGCGACGACCGGCGGGATGCTCCACGGCCGGCGCGCCGGGTCGGTGAGGTGCTGCGCGAGAACGGGTTCGGCGGGGTAGACGTGCTCGGCCATGAAGGCGAGCAGCTGCTCGCGGAGTTCCTCGGTCCGGGCGTCGTAGGCGAAGTCCATGCTCAGTGCTCCTTGAGGGTGCTCAGGCCGTGCCGGGCGAGGATCGGGGCCATCTCGCCGGCGCGCTCGAAACCGGCGCCGAGGGTGCGGCCCTGCTGGAAGCGGAAGTGGATGCCCTCGGCGACGGCGGCCAGCTTGAACGAGGCGAAGGCCACGTACCAGTCCAGGTCGGCGGCCTGGCGGCCGGTCAGCTCGGCGTAGGACGAGACGATCTCGTCGGCCTTCGGGAAGCCGGGGGCGGTCATGGCGTCGGGGATGATGCCGCCGCCGACGCCCGCGAGTTCGGTGTACATCACCAGGAGGCCGATGTCGGTGAGCGGGTCACCGAGAGTGGACATCTCCCAGTCGAGGACGGCGGTGATGGCGTCGGCGTCGTCGACCAGGACGTTGTCGAGGCGGTAGTCGCCGTGCACGAGCGCGGGGGCGGGCGAGACCGGGAGGCGCTCGGCGAGCAGGGCGTGCAGCCGGTCGAGATCGGGGAGGTCGCGGCTGCGGGACTTCTCCAGCTGAGTGGACCAGCGGCGCAGCTGGCGCTCCAGGTAGCCGTCGGGGCGGCCGAAGTCGGCGAGGCCGACGGCGGCGGGATCCACCCGGTGCAGCGCGGCGAGGGTCTCGACCAGCCGACGGCCGAGCGCCTCGACCCGCCCCGCCCCGAGGGCTTCCAGCAGCTGACGGTCACGGTGGGCGACGCCGCCGACGTACTCCATGAGGTACCAGGGCGCCCCGAGGACATCGGTGCCGTGGTCGATCAGCAGCATGTCCGGGACGGGGACGTCGGTGTCCCGCAGGGCCGACATCACCCGGTACTCGCGCCCCATGTCGTGCGCGGTGGCCAGCACGTGTCCGAGCGGAGGCCGTCGCAGTACCCAGCGGCCGACACCGTCCGTGAGGACGTACGTGAGGTTGGAGCGGCCCCCTTCGATCAGGTCGGCCCGCAAGGGTCCCTGGATCAGGCCGGGCAGCTCCGCGTCCAGGTGGGAGCGGAGACGGGTCAGATCCAGCCCGGGCGGGTCAGCGGGGGTCTCGGCCATCGAGCGGCTCCTCGGGAAAGCGGATCATTGACTAAGCGCTTGCTTAGCATTCAACCGAAGGAGGGCCCCTGTCAATGCCGTGAGCCCCCGGACCGGGCGGTCCGGGGGCTCGCGGAAGGGGAGGAGGAGGTCAGCGCGCATGATCACGCTCGCGCCCGCCACGGGGTGGTCAGATCAGGAGCAGGGTCTTGCCCAGGGCGCTTCGGCCTTCGATCGCGGCGTGCGCGTGTACGGCAGGTCGGGCTTGGCGTGCCACGGGTCGACGCCACGGCGAATCTGCGTCTCGACGAACGTGATGCCGGCAACGGACACCTCGACCATCACCTGCCCCGGTCCGGCAACCGGCTCCGGCCCCTCGCCCGGAACCAGAACCTCCGGGCCCCCGAAACGCACCGCTCGCACCGTCCGCATGCTGCACTCCCCTGTCCAGTGACAACGACTTCGACACCACGGATTCTTCAACCTCAACCGAACTTGAGGTCAAGGACGGGAGCAGGGGGCGACTGAAACGGACAACAGGTCACGTACCGCCCCGTCAGACGTCGCCGAACTCGCCGGAGACGGTCGCGGCGACGAAGGAGCGCCACGCGTCGATCGGGAAGACGAGGGCGGGGCCCCGCAGGTCCTTCGAGTCACGGACGGGTACCACGCCGGGGAAGTCGGGCGAGACCTCCACGCAGGAACCGCCGTTGCCGGAGTGTGACGACTTGAACCAGGAAGCGCGGGACAGGTCCGGGCGAGTCATGAGTCAAAGTTCCTTTCGGGCCTTGCGAATCAGGTCGAGGGTCGCAGCTCTGGTCAGCGCTTCCACCTGCAACCGATCGTAGGCCCTTTCCCACGCCCTGACCGTGTCCTCTTCCCTTACTACGTAACCGTGATCCGCAGCTTCCGTGTAGCCGATCACCGAACGGTCGGCAAAGGTCAACAACGTCACAAAGGAAACGAACGGGGCGTGTTCAGCCAAGCCGAACGGGGCCACCTGGAAGATCACATGAGGTCTGGCCGCCATGTCGGCCAGGTGGTCGAGCTGCGCGCGCATCGTCTCGACGCCGCCCACCGGGCGACGGATGGCACTCTCGTCTATCACCGCATGAACGACCGGCGGTTTCGCCCGCCTGTGCAGCCTCTGACGCGCCAGAAGGAACTTCACTCGCTCGTCAGCCTGATCCGGCGTACTACTTCCTCGCTGCACTGCTGCCGCTTCGATCGCGGAAGCGTAGGCCTTGGTCTGGAAGAGCCCAGGGATGAGGTTCGGCTCGAAGATCCTGATCTCGGAAGCCCGAGCCTCCTGCGCAGCATGCTCCGGGAAGCCCTCCAGGAACCCGCTCCTGCGCATCCCGACCCACATCAACTCAAGGGTCTGACCCGTCCCGAGCGCCTTGTCGGCCGCTCTGACGAAGTCTCGGCTGGTGGATTTGCGACCTGTTTCCACGGCCGAGATGTAGCTGTCCGAGTACCCCATGGCCACGGCCAGCTCCTGCTGGGTCCAGCCCCGCGCCTCGCGCGAACTGCGGAGCAGCGCGCCGAAGGAGTCGCGCGGGGATGCCGTCGGATCAAGTTCCTTGCGGTTCACGGCTCACGTCCGATTCCACTTGCGACGCAGACAAGTTGAACGATTCCCAAGCGTAGCGGACAGTGGGCACACTTGGTAGTCGTGGCACTACAGAGAGGAACGAACGTTGAGCCGCCCCACCGCTCCCCAGACCTTGCGCCGCCTTCAGGTGGTCATCTACCTGGGCAAGACCAACTCCGCCTTCCCCGAGCGCGAGTTGAGCCTGTGCGAGGCCTACGCCCTCGCCTTCGACTGGGACATCTCCCTCATCGTCGTGGACGACGAGGTCGACGTCCGGGGGCCGGAGCACCGCCCCATGCTCCAGGCCGCCCTGCGCCAGATCCTCGACCGCCAGGCCGGTGCGATCCTGGTCCCCACGAAGGCGACCATCTCCCCCATCGAGGGCGAGTTCAACGAGTTCGCCGAGCGGGTCGAGAAGGCCTCCGGCTTCATCCAGGTGGCGACCCGCCGATGAACGACCGCTACGCCATCGTCCCCGCCGACGCCCCGCGCGGCACCTACTACCAGGCCTGGGTCGTCCGCGACCGCGCCACCGACCAGTTGGTCAGGGCCCTCCCCCCGGCCGACGAACCGCTCCGCTTCTACTCGTACGTCCGGGCCCAGGCCTGGGTCCGCACCAACACCCCGGCCCCGTTCGAGGTCCGTCTGATCGACTCCGGCAGCCCGCACTTCCTCCAGCTCGACTCCTGGGGCCTCTGGAACCCCGAACGCCACGAGTACCTCCGCGCCCCCGGCTCCTCCTCCCGGATCAGGCGCTTCTACAGCCGCACGGACGCCGAAGCCTTCCGACGCAGCATCAGCCACCCCACCGTCTGACTGGGCCCGGCCAGGGTGAGCCGGCCTCGATCGTGGGCACCCCACACTGTGCGGGGGCCCACGTCGACGACCGTCTCACCCACCCAGGAAGGACCACCGATGTCGTCCAGCAGCAGGTTCACCCGGCACGCCGCAGTCATCGCGGCCGCCCTCCTGTCCACGGCCGGGCTCACCCCGGCCGCCTCCGCCACCGCCGCCTCTGCCACCACCACACCGACCACCGCCGCACCGACCACCGCCGCACCGACCACCGCCGCGCAGCTCGGCGCCTACTGGACCCCCGCCCGCATGGCCGCCGCGCTACCGGCCGACACCACATCCCCCGCACTCACCGCCCCACCCACGGCCGACGGCCCCCGCCCCGGCGAGTTCATCCCCCCGAGCAGGAGCTTCGACGGCATCCCCCAGGCCGGCGCGTTCTTCTGGACCGACGTCAACGGCACCGGCCGTACCTGCAGCGCCTCCGTCGTCCACAGCCCCGACCACGACCTGGTGCTGAGCGCCGGGCACTGCCTCAAGGGGTACGCCGGCCCCTCCCCCCGGCGGAACCTGGGCTTCGTCCCGCAGTACCACGACGGCCTCAAGCCGTTCGGCGTCTTCCCGGTCAAGGCCGACGGCATCTACCTCGCCCAGGAGTACTACGACCGGGGCGAACACGCGGGCGCTGCCTACGACTTCGGCTTCGCCGTGACCGAGCCCAACCAGGACGGCCGGCCGCTCGAAGACGCGACCGGCGCCGTCCGGCTCCTCACCGACACCGGCTACGTCCACGCCCCGGTACGGATGATCGGCTACCCGGGCGGCGCCCAGAAACCCCTGGAGTGCCTCAGCTGGACCACCCGCTGGGCCGGCGACGACCCCGCCGACCCGGGCACCTTCGAACGCATCGTCTGCGACGGCTTCACCGGCGGCACCTCCGGCGGCCCCATGCTCATCCCGTGGTTCGGCGGCTGGGCCGTGATCGGCCTCGTCGGCGGCTACCACACCGGCGGCAACACCCCCCAGGTCTCCTACAGCGCCCCCTTCACCTCCGCCGTCCGCGCCCTCTACGAGGCCGCCACCACCGGCGCCCCACCCGCCGCCCCGGCCCCCTGACCCGACGAACCCCCACCGGTGCCCCCGGCCGACCGCCACCCTCGCAAACCTTTTCGGCGAACCGCGCAACCTTTCCGGCCCTTCAAGTCATCGATCAAGGGAATGCGTTTGATCGAACTGTTGGCCGAGCGAAGGGGATTACGTGCGGACTGCTCGTGGCGCAGCCGTCCTGTTGGCCATGGGGGTCATCGCGTCCCTCACGCTGACCATGGGGGACTCGTTCTCACAGGGCAGACCGAACGCAGCCGCCCCGGATCCGGGCGGTGCCTCCGACGCCCCCGCCGAGGCCCCCGCCCCCGAGCCGAGCGCGACGCCGACCTGGGACGGCCAGGTCAAGGTGATCGGTGACGGTTCGACCTCCTACACCGGCCCGCAGCCCAAGCAGCCCAAGCCGGAGAAGCTGAAACCGGGTGAGAAGCCGCCGCAGTTCGTGGTGTTCTCCTGGGACGGGGCGCTGGAGGGTGACGACCACCTGTTCTCCCGGTTCCGCACGCTGGGTGCGGAGAACAACGCCCAGATGACGTACTTCCTGACCGGCCTGTACACCCTGCCCAAATCCAAGCGCACCCTCTACCACCCGCCCCAGCACGATCCGGGCGCCGCGTCCATCGACTACGCCACCGACGCCCACATCAAGGACACCCTGGAGCAGGTGCGCCTGGCCTGGCTGGACGGCAACGAGATCGGCACCCACTTCAACGGCCACTTCTGCGGCAAGAAGGGCGGCGGCGACTGGAGCACCGAGGAGTGGAAGAGCGAGCTCGACCAGTCCGTCTCCTTCGTCACCAACTGGAAGACCAACACCGGTGCCAAGGACCTCCCGCCGCTCCCCTTCGACTACACCAAGGAGCTGGTCGGCGGGCGGGCCCCCTGTCTGGAGGGGCAGAAGAACCTCCTCCCGGCGGAGAAGGCGGCGGGGTTCCGCTACGACGCGAGTTCCCCGGGCGAGTTCCAGGTCTGGCCGACGAAGAAGGACGGCATCTGGAACTTCCCTCTCCAGATGCTGCCCTTCCCGGCCAAGTCCACCCAGGGCCTGTCGATGGACTTCAACTTCCTCGCCGGCCAGTCCGGCAACTCCACCAAGGGCGACCCGAAGAAGTACGACGAGTGGGAGAAGGAGACCCGGGACAGCTACCTCGCCGGCTTCAACCGGGTCTACAACGGCAGCCGCGCCCCGCTGTTCATCGGGAACCACTTCGAGGACTGGAACGGCGGCATCTACATGGACGCCATCGCGGACGTGGTGAAGAACGTCTGCCACCAGGACGGCGTCCGCTGCGTCTCGTTCCGCCAGGTCGCCGACTGGCTGGACGCCCAGGACCCGAAGGTCCTCAACAGCCTGCGCCAACTCGACCCGGGCCAGCCGGGCGACTGGTCCCGCCTGCCCAAGTGACCGCCACCGGGCGGCCGCGGGCGCGTCCCGGAGCGCTCGGTGAACGGCGCGCCGGGCCGGGTGGCCCGGCGCGCCGGAGTCGTCCTGACGGTGGCCCCGCTCGACGTCGCGGACGGCCGGGTGACCAGGATCCGGGCGGTCCGCAAACCGGAGAAGCTCCGCCCGTGGTCCCGGTGACCCGTCGCTACCCGGCCGCCTTCATGTACGCGGCCCAGATCCGGCCGGGCAGCTCGGAGTCCGGGGTGTCCGGGGCGGCCCCGCCCACGCCCTCCAGCGGGAGCAGCTTCATGTCCTTGAGGTCGGCCCGGAACACGGTGACCGCCGTCGACAGCTGCCCGTTGTAGCCGACGGTCCATCCGGCCGTACGGTCCGGGGTGGTGCCGGGCTTGGCGGCCAGGCCGGGGCCGGCCGCCGCCAGCGCCTGGGCGCTGCCGCCGCGGACCGCGCCCTTGAGCGCCGTGTCCACGTCCGCCGCCACGGCCGCGGGCAGGGCCTGGACGGCGGTGGGCAGCCGGAGGTCGACCGGCGCGCCGTTGCGGGTGACACCCAGCACCGAGTACGGCTCGGTGTGGCTGCCGCCCGCCGCGAAGGCGGCGTAGGCGTCGGCGGCGCGGATGGCGCTGGGCGTGGAGTTGCCCGTCCCGAAGGCGGGCACCAGTTCGCCCATGCTGTCCGGGAGCAGGCCCAGGGCGGCCGCGGTCTGCTGCACCTTGTCCAGGCCGACGTCCATGCCGAGTTGCATCATCGGGCCGTTGACGGACTGTTCCACCGCGCTGCGCAGGCTCAGCGGGCCCCAGTTGCGCTTGCCGTCGTTGGCGGTCTTCACGACCTTCCCGTCCCGCCCCCAGTACGGGCCCTCCGGGGTCATGATGGTGACCCCGTTGTCGCCGTCGTAGCTAGTGCCGGGGGTCACCGGGGTCCGGGGGCCGCCGCGCTGGTGTTGCACGCCCTGGCTGAGTCCGGCGGCGTACACCAGCGGGGTGAAGGCCGAACCCATCGGCACCGTCGAGGTGTTGGCGTTGTCGAAGCCCTGTTTCCGGTAGTCGGGGCCGCCGTAGAGGGCGACGATCCGGCCGTCGAAGGCGACGGAGGCGGCGCCGACCTTGAGCAGCTTGTCGGCCTCGCGGCCGTCGGGGTCGAGCCCCTTGCCGGCCTCCTGCACCGCCGCGGCCAAGGCGTTGACCTTCGGTTTCTCGAAGGTGGTGCGGATCTGGTAGCCGCCGAGGTCCAACTGGGCCGGGGAGAGGTCGCTGTGGCTCTCCACGAAGCTCCGGGCGAGGTCCACCAGGTACCCGGTCTGGCCGCTCAGCCCGGCCGCCTTGGGAGGCGTCCTCGGCTCCGGGAACACGGTGTACCTGGCGCGCTCGGCGGCGGAGAGCTTGCCGGTGTCGACCATCCGGTCCAGGATCCAGGACCACCGCTCCTCGGCCCGCTGGTGGTTGGCGGCGCTCAGTGCCGGGTCGTACTGCCCGGCGCCCTTCAGCAGGGCGGCCAGGAAGGCCCCTTCACTCGGGTTCAGTTCCGAGACGTCCTTGCCGTAGTACGCCGCCGCGGCGCGTTCGATGCCGTAACTGCCGCGCCCGAACCAGCTGGTGTTCAGGTAGCCGGCCAGGATGTCCTGCTTGCTCATCCGCTGGTCCAGCTTGAGCGCGATGACCATCTCGCTGAGTTTGCGGGAGACGTCCTGGCGCTGGTTCAGGTAGATGTTCTTGACGTACTGCTGGGTGATGGTCGAGCCGCCCTGGGTGTCGCCGCCGGTGGCCATCGCGTAGACCGCGCGGCCGATGCCGCTGACGGAGATCCCCGGGTCCGAGTAGAAGGTCTCGTTCTCGGCCGACAGCACCGCCCACCGCACCGGCTCCGGCACCTGGTCCAGCGGCACCTCCTGCCGGTTGGTCTCGCCGATCCGGGCCATCTCGGTGCCGTCCGCCCAGAAGTAGACGTTGTTCTGCTGGGTGGCGAAGGCGTTGAGGTCCTCCGGGACCTTGGTGGTGACGAAGAACCAGGCCGCCAGCCCGCTCACCGCCACCGTCACGGTCCCGCCCGTCAGCAGCAGCTGCCGCCAGGAGGGCAGCCAGCGCCGGACCCCGCGCCGCCCGCCGCGCGGATAGTCGATCCGCCGCAGCAACCGCCACCGCCGACGGCCGGGCCGCTCCTCTGCGGCTTCCCCGCTCTGCTCCGCTGCCGCGCGCTGCTCGGCTTTCCCACCCTGCTCGGCTTCGGTGCCCTGCCCGGCTTCCCCGCCCTGCTGTGCACGCATCCGGTCTCCGATCTCCTGGGACGACCCCCTACTCAGATAGACGCCTTTCGGACCGCCCCAGGGCGGCTCCCCATCGGTGTGATCATGGTCATACCGCGTACCGCAACCGCCCGCCGCACCGGCCGGGACGCCCCCTCCGCACCACGACCACCCCCCGCGACCGCCACAATGGCGCCATGAGGTTGATCCACACCCTGCTCGGCGTGCTGCTGCTCCTGCTCGTCGTGGGCAGCATCCTGCGCACCCTGGTCGTCCCGCGCGGGCTCTACTCGGCCCTGGTGTTCCGGCTGTGGGCGGGGCTGCGCACCATGCTGCGGCTGGGGGCCGCGCCGTTCGGCACCTACCGGGCGCAGGACCGCGCGCAGACCTGGCTGGCGCCGCTGGTGCTGCTCGGCATGCTCGGGGTCTGGCTCAGCGGGATGCTGCTCGCCTACACCCTGCTGCTGCACGGCACCTCGGGGATCAGCTGGTCGGTGTCCATCCGGGAGGCCGGGTCCAGCCTGTTCACCCTCGGGTACGCGAGCGGCGAACGGCTGCAGCTGTCCGCGATCGACTTCCTGGCCGCCGCCAGCGGCCCCCTGGTGATCGCCCTGCAGATCGCCTACCTGCCCACCCTGTACGCCGCCTACCAGCGGCGCGAGACCGAGGTGACGCTGCTGCAGTCCCGGGCCGGCGAGCCCGCCTGGGGGCCGGAACTCCTCGCCCGGCAGTCCCTGGTGGACACCGAGACCGCGCTCCCCCAGCTCTACCGCGACTGGGAGCGGCTCGCCGCCGACATCGGCGAGAGCCACTCCAACTACCCGGTGCTGCTGTCCTTCCGCTCCCCGCAGCCCAACCGCAGCTGGGTGGTCGGCCTGATCGCGGTGATGGACGCCGCCGCCCTCCACCTCGCCCTGTGCCCGCGCTCGGCCCCGCCCGAGGCCCGGCTGGTGGTCCGGGCCGGCTTCACCGCGATGCGCGACATCGGCCGGGCGCTGCGCATCGACTTCGACGCCGACCCGGACCCGGACACCCCGATCCGGCTCAGCTACGCCGAGTACCTGGGCGCCGTCGCGATGGTCACCGCGGCCGGCTTCCCGCGCGAGCGCCCGGTCGAGGACGCCTGGCGGCACTTCCGCGGCTGGCGGGTCAACTACGAGGCCCTGGCGTACGAACTCGCCCGCCGCAGTGACTCCGTCCCGGCCCTGTGGACCGGCCCGCGCGACTTCCACGCCCCGCCCATCCCCCCGGCCCGCCCCACCGACCGCCGCCCGGAGGCCTCCCGCCCGGGCCTGCCGCCGAGCGGGCCCTCCTGACCGGCCTGACCGACGGCCCGCCCGCTACGGCCGGACGGGCCTGGCCGGGCGCTCCGGGAGCGGCCAGTCGGCGGGCGGGGCGAAGTCCCGGTGGGTCCCGTCGAAGGGGAACGCCCCCGCCTCGACCAGCCGCGCCACCGCCTCGCCGCCCGCCCGGATCGCCCGCGCCTCGGCGGCGCTCCAGTAGGCCGGGTGCCCGGTCTTGGCGGCGAAGGACTCCTCGTCCTTCCAGCGCCACCGGCGCTCGGCGTCCACCTCCAGGTCCAGTTCCAGGTCGTGGACGTCGACCTCCTCGCCGCGGTACTCCCGGTGCTCCAGGTTCACGTACCAGTGGGAGAAGCCGGTGCCCGGCTCGAAGATCCACCAGACCGCGTACGGCCGCCCGGCCGGCTGGTGGATCAGCGCGCTGACCGCGTCCCACTCGCCGGGCACCAGCGGGTAGCCCCCGGCGGGGTGGCTCTCCGGCGGAATGTCCCGGATGTGCCGCCCGCCCGGGAGTTCGGCCTTCCACAGCGGCGAGCCGGCCGCCAGCCAGAGCAGCAGCCCGTCCGGGCCGCTCTCCACCACCCGCATCGGCAGGCAGCTGGTCAGCTGCCCGCCGAAGTGGAACCGCCAGCGCAGCACCCGCCCCGGGACGTGGTCCGCCGGCCTCACACCTCCACCGTTGCGCCGCTCGTCAGCGAGCGCTCGGCGCCCGCCAGGATCTCCACCACCCGCAGGCCGAAGTCCGCCCCGCAGGGGTGCGCCTCGCCCGAGTCGGCCGAGGCCAGCAGGGCGTCCACCGCCCGGTGCAGGGCCGCGGTGGGGCCCTCGCCGCGCTCGGGAAGCTGCGCCACCCCGTGCTCGCCGCGCAGCTCCATCGCGACGCCGCCGCCCGCGCGCGGGGCGGTCAGGCTGAGCGCGAGCGTGCTGGACGCGCCGCCGGCGTGCCGCAGCACTAGGTGGACGGTGTCCTGCGGCCCGGCCACCGCGGTGACCTGCGTCGCGTCGCCCAGCACCGGCAGCAGCACGGACAGCGCGTGCGGGCCGACGTCCCACAGCGCGCCCTTGTCCTTGCGCCACGGCGAGGCCGCGTACGGGCTGGTGCTGTCCGGGGCGAACACCGAGCCGAGCCAGTCCGAGCGGCCGGTGAACCAGCCGCCGAGCTCCGCCTGCCGCTCGATCCACGGGATCTGCTCGCCGCCGAAGCGGACGGTGAAGAACACCACCGAGGCGACGCCGTGCGCGCGGACGGCGCCAGCCACCGCACGGGCGTCCGGCACGGTGAACGCGACCGGCTTGTCCAGCAGCAGGTGGCGGCCGGCCTCGGCGGCCCGCACCGCCAGCCCGGCCTGGACGGCCGGCGGCAGCGCGATGGAGACGGCGTCGACCTCGGCCAGCAGCCGGTCGAGGTCGCCGTACCCGGGCACGCCGTGTGCCGCGCCGAGCGCCTCGGCCGCCTCCGGCCGGCGGCCCCAGACACCGGTGAACTCCAGCCCGGGGTGCTCGGCCAGGACGGGTGCGTGCACCCGCTCCGCCCAGGTGCCGGTGCCCAGCAGTCCGATCCGCACGTCGTCTCTCCGTTCCTCTGGGGGGGTCAGCCCTGGACGCGGGCCAGGGTGAAGCCGTCGTAGCCCTTGCTGCCGACGGTCTGGACGGACGTCGCGGTGACCCTCGGCTCGGCGGCGATCAGCTCGTGCAGGGCGCGGGTGGCGACGACCGCCGGGTCGGTGCTGGCCGCGTCGGCGATCGCTCCGCCGCGCACCACGTTGTCGACGATGATCAGCGAGCCCGGCCGGGTCAGTTGCAGCGCCCGCCGGAAGTACTCGGGGTTGTTCGGCTTGTCGGCGTCGATGAACACCAGGTCGAAGGGGGCCTCGCCCTGCTCGACCAGCGCCGCCAGCGCGTCGGCGGCCCGGCCGGTCCGCACCTCGGCGACCGTGCCCAGCCCGGCGCGCGCCAGGTTGCCGCGCGCCACGTCGGCACGCGCGGGATCGATCTCCAGGGAGATCAGGGTGCCGTCCGCGGGCAGCGCCCGGGCCAGCCAGATCGCGCTGTAGCCGCCGAGGGTGCCGACCTCCAGGATCCGGCGCGCCCCCTGGGTCAGCGCCAGCAGGTGCAGCAGCTTGCCCTGGTTGGGGGCCACCGCGATCTTCGGCAGCCCGGCGGCGTCGGCGTCGGCCGTGGCGGCCTCCAGCACCGGGTCAGGGCCGACCAGCTGGTCGGAGAAGTAGGCGTCCACCGCGTTCCAGGTCGCCTGCTGGGTCGGCTGGGTCATCGGGCCCTCCAGTGGTGCAAGATCGGCAGCTTCCGGCCGATGCTACTCCGGGGCCCGACGACGCCAGGGCGACTACCGGCTACGCTCCGTCACTCCGTGACGGGGGCAGCGGCGGCGGCCTTGGCCGCCTCCTCCGCCTCGATCTTCGCGTGGGTCCTGGCGGCCCGGCGCTTCATCACCCAGGCCGAGAGCGCCCCGATCACCACGGCCGCGGCCAGGCCCGCCCAGGAGAACCGGGACAGCCAGGGCTCGATGGCCTTGCCCACCTTGAAGACCAGCAGGGTCGTACCGCCGGCCCAGATCACGCCGCCCAGCACGTTGGCGATCAGGAACTTCCAGTACGGCATCTTCAGGGCGCCCGCCAGCGGGCCCGCGAAGATGCGCAGCAGGGCGATGAAGCGGCCGAAGAAGACCGCCCACATGCCCCACTTCTGGAACGAGCGCTCGGCGGTCGCCAGGTGCGCGGGTCCGAAGTGCTTGGGGAACTTCCGCCCCAGCTTCTCGAAGAGCGGCTTGCCGCCCTTGCGGCCGATCGAGTACCCGATCGAGTCGCCGATGATCGCGCCCGCGATCGCACAGGCCGCGATCCCCCACGGGCTCACCACGCCCTTGACCGCCATCAGGGACGCCGTGACCAGGGCGATCTCACCGGGCAGCGGGATGCCCAGGGATTCGATCCCGATGATCAGGCCGATCAGGGCGTACACCGCGGTCGGGGGAACGCTCTCGATCCAGGCGTCGATGTGCAAGGCCAGTACCTCCGTGGCAGGTCGGGGCGGGGCCGGCTCCCCGTGGAGCCGCACGCCCGTCCCGACGGTTGTCCGATGGCGGCACCCGGGCCGCTTCCCCGGGGCGCAGCCTAACGTGCCGGGCGGCCTGTCCCCCTGGCCGATCACCCGTCGTTACGACGTACGCCCCCGCGCCAATAGTTCCAGGCCGACCGGCCTTTCTTCAAGATTGGGTAAAACGCAGGGCGACGACGGAAGGCCGCTGCTTGATCCGTCGTGCCGCCGGCAGCAGGGCCCGCAGCAGGCCGCGCCCGCCCTCCGGGTAGACCTCCCGCACGTCGGTGACCGCCGGGTGTGCCTGCGCCAGCTTGCCGAGCTCGTCCGCGTCCATGCCGAAGGGCATCGGCGGCGCCTGGTAGTGGCGGTCCCGCAGCTTGCCCCGGACGGCCAGGCGGCTGGCCCAGCGCGGCACCGCGTCGAGCACCATCGCGCCGCCGGGGAAGCGTTCGGCGCAGGCGGCGATCAGCTCCCGGACCTCGGTCGGCCGCAGGTACATCAGCAGGCCCTCGGTGGTGATCAGCACCCCGCGGTCCGGGTCCGGGTCGACTTCGTCCGCCCAGCGCAGGTCGGTGGCGGAGCAGGCGAGGATCCGGCGCCGGTCGTCCGGGGGCAGCAGCCGTTCGCGCAGCCGGGCCGTCTCGGGCAGGTCGACCGACAGCCAGTCGGCCCGCCCGTTGTCCACCCGCCAGGCCTGGGTCTCCAGTCCGTCGCCGAGCCCGACCACCGTGGCGCGCGGGTGCCGGTCCAGGAAGTCCGCCGCCTCGCGGTCGAAGCAGGCCGCCCGCAGCGCCTGCAGCTGGCTCACCAGCGGCGTCCGCCCGAACCGCTCGGCGAACGGGAAGTCGATCCGCTCCACCAGCTCGACCGCGACCGGATCGTGCAGCACCGTGTCCGGCCGCCGGGCCTCCAGTGCCCGGTGCCACAACGTCCACAGCGCCGTCTCCGGCACCTGCTCCAACTCCGGCCGTTCCCCGCCGCCCATCGCTCACTCCTTAGGACGTGCACCGTGCTCCGGCATGAACCCGCCGATTCTGACACCCGCCCCGTGCCCACCCTTCCGCCGACGCGCCGCCCGGGCTGCGGGCCGTGCCGGGCCGGACGGGGCCCGGGCGTCAGTGGTGGAACACCCCAAGATCCACTCGTGATCGTTGTGCCTGGTGGGGGCCGCTGCCGCGCCCGGCGCTGCCCCAGACTGGCTGCACGCGGCGGCCCGGCCGGTCGCCGCGGCCGGACTCCGGCCGACCCCTCCAGCCGACCCAAGGACTTGCCATCGTGAGCGAGCGCGTCATCGTCCCCCGCAACCGGGGCTTCCTCTTCCTCGACTCCCACCCGGCGGGCTGCGAGCGGCTGGTGACCGACCTGTGGCGGGACTGCCCGGAGCCTGCCGACGCCCCGGAGGGTGCCGGGCCGGTGGCCCTGATCATCGGCTCCTCGGCCGGGTACGGCCTGGCGGCCACCGTCGCCGGGCTCAAGCGGGCCGGCATCCGCGGCGTCCTGGTCTCCTTCGAGAAGGCCCCCACCGAGCGCCGCACCGCTACGGCCGGCTGGTACCGCACCGCCGCCACCGCCGAACTCGCCCGGGCCGCCGGGCGGGACGTGGTCTTCCTCAACGGCGACGCCTTCTCCGACGCGATGAAGGAGCAGGTCGCCGACCTCCTCCAGGAGCGGTTCGGCGGCCGGCTGGACTACCTCGTCTACTCGGTGGCCGCGCCCCGGCGCACCGACCCGGACACCGGCGCCGGCTACGCCTCCGTCCTCAAGCCGATCGGCGCGGCGAACCGCACCAAGACCCTGGTCTTCGACGAGCAGGGCGTCCCCGAGGTGCGCGAGGTCGAGACCGGTCCGGCCGAGGGCGACGACGTCGAGCAGACCGTGGCCGTGATGGGCGGTGCGGACTGGGAGCGCTGGATCGACCACCTGGCCGGCCGGGGGCTGCTCGCCGACGGCTTCGCCACCGCCGCGCTGTCGTACATCGGATCGCCGATGACGGCGGCGATCTACCGGCAGGGCACCATCGGCGCGGCCAAGGCCCACCTGGAGGCGACCGCCCGCACCCTGGACGAGCGGCTGGGCAGGGAGCTGGGCGGGCGGGCCGTCACCTCCGTCAACGGCGCCGCCGTCACCCAGTCCTCCACGGCCATCCCGGGCATCGCCCTGTACACCGGTCTGCTGCGCGGCGTGCTCGGGGCGGCGATGGTCCCGCCGGTGCACCAGCTCGCCGCCCTGTGGGACCAGCTCACCGGTGCCGCCCCGCTGGTCCTGGACGACGAGGGCCGGATCCGGCTGGACGGCTGGGAGCTGACCGAGTCCGTCCAGGCGGCCGTCGCCGAACGCTGGGCGGCCGCCACCACGGGCACCATCGCCGGCCTCGCCGACCTCGGCTGGTTCCACGCCGAGGTCCAGCGGCTGTACGGGTTCGCCGTGCCGGGCGTGGACTACACCGCCCCGGTGGCCACCGAGGTGCCCTGGCCGGTCCCGACCGCCTGACCGGTCGCCGCTGAACCCTCTTCTCCCGTCCGGGAGTTCGATGGTTCAGGTCTCCTCACGGCGGGCGGCTCACCGGGCCGCCGGGCTGCCGGCCGGCACCGGGGCCGTCGGGGCGGCCTCGGTGGCCTCCGCCTCGGGGGTGACCTGGCGGACGCTCAGGAGGGTGGCGAGGGCGACGGCCCCGCCGACCACCGGCACGGCGGCGGGCCCGACGCCCGACAGCGCGAGGCCGCCGAGCGCGCCGCCGACCGCCACCCCGAGGAACTGCGCCGAGAAGTGCAGCCCGAGCGCCTGGGCCCGCTGCGCGGGGGCCAGGCCGGCCAGTCGGGTCTGCTGGCCGATGCCGCCGGACCACCAGGCCGCGCCGAAGGCGAACATCAGCGGGAACGAGATCACCGTGGCCACCAGCGGGGCGTCGGTGACGGTGAGGGCGGTCAGCACCGCGAGCAGCCCGGTGATCAGGGTGAGCGCCCCGCGCAGGACGGGGGTGACGCCGCGCCTGGTGATGAGCCTGCTGACGGTCCGTCCGGCGAGCAGGCCGCCGGCGCCGAACACGATCATCAGCGCCGCCACGCCGTTGCCGCCCAGCCCGGCCGCCCGCTGCTCCACCGCGTCGAGGTAGGTGTAGACGCAGTAGGCGGCCAGGAAGAGCCCGAAGCTGGTCACCAGGCCCCAGCGGATCGGGGTGCGGCGCAGCAGGTCGAGCCGCCCGGCGGCGGAGTTGCCGCCGGAGGGGACCTCGGGCAGGCCGGTCCAGACCGCGACGGCGGTGATCACGGCGAGCAGCGTCACGAACCAGAAGGACGCGCGCCAGCCCATGGCCGAGCCGATGACCGTCCCGATCGGGGCGCCCAGGGTGAGGGCGACGGCGTTGCCGCCGGCGGTCACCGAGATGGCCTTGGGCAGTTCCTCGGGGGCGCAGAGCGCGGCCGCGGTCGCGGCAGCGGGGGCCGCGAAGAGCGAGGCGCCCAGGGCGGCGAGCACCCGGGCGACGGTGAGCACCGCGAAGTCGGGGGCGACGGCGGCGATCGCGTTCGCGGCGGCGAAGAACAGGGCGGCGCCGATCAGTAACCGCTTGGGCGGGGTCTGGTGGAACAGGCCGATCAGGGGCGGCCCGGCCAGGGCGTAGACCAGCGCGAACACCGTGACCATCTGACCGCACAGGGAGACCGAGGTGTGCATGTCGCGCGCCACGCTCGGGAGCACTCCGGCGATCACGTAGCCCTCGGTGCCCACGGTGAAAGTGCCGAGGGCCAGGAGGTGGATCCGTGGATTCATGGTTTGACGGTACAACATTCGTTGAACCTTTAGAAGGATCCCTGCGCGAAGGCGAGATGATGGCACGTCATGCCCGGCGAAGCCGTCCCGACCATGCGCCCGGAGCGTCCGTGACCACGGAAAGTAGAATCGGCCCATGCGAGATGCGTTCCACGCCGAACTGGCCAACGTCAGCCTGGCCGGGGCCATGCACGGCCTCAGCGACCCGCTGCGGCTGCGGATCGTCGACCTGCTGGCCCGCCAGGGCGAGACCGAGTGCTCGGCCATCTACAACGCCCTGGGGATCAGCAAGTCGAACGCCTCGCACCACTTCCGGGTGCTGCGCGAGTGCGGCCTGATCCTGCGCACCCACCAGGGACAGCAGCAGAGCGCCCGGCTGCGCGACGACGAGTTCGAGGAGCGCTTCCCCGGGCTGCTGCGCGCCGTCCTGGCCAACGTCGACAGCGCGGCCTGACAGGGGAACGAGGCCGCGCTGCGCCGCGCCGCCGCCTCAGCCGATGCTGAAGGCGCCGTCCGGCGGCGGCGGGGAGTCGGTGGCGTCCGCGTCGGTGACCGGGGCCGCCCGGCCGACCAGGGCGGCCAGTTCCTCGCCGTCGGTGAGCCGGGCCGGGAAGATGTCGCCCGCCAGCAGCCGGCTCAGCTCCACCGCCGGCAGCGGCGCCGTCGACCCGGCCAGCAGGATGTTGCCGTACCGGCGCCCGCGCAGCACCGGGGCCTCCGCCACCAGGCAGACGTACGGGAAGACCGCCGCCACCGTCGCCGCCTGCGCCCGGGCGAAGGCCAGCGGCGGGCCGTCCGCCAGATTGGCCGCGTAGCAGCCGCCCGGGCGCAGCGCGGCGGCGGCCAGCCGCAGGAACTCCACCGAGGTGAGGTGCGCCGGGGTGCGGGAGCCGTGGAAGACGTCCGCGATCACCAGGTCCTGGGAGTCGGCAGGGGTGGCGGCCAGCGCGGCCCGGGCGTCGCCCACCGTCGCGGTGATGTCCGCGCCGGGACCCCGCCAGGGCAGCCGCTCGGCGACCAGGTCGAGCAGCGGCCCGTCCACCTCCACCACCCGCTGCCGCGAACCGGGCCGGGTCGCGGCCAGGTAGCGCGGCATGGTGAGCGCGCCGCCGCCCAGGTGCAGCGCGTCCAGCGGACGGCCGGGCGGGGCGAGGACGTCGGCGAGGTGGCCGAGCCGACGGGTGTACTCGAACTCCAGGTGCGTGGGGTCGGCGAGGTCGACGTACGACTGCGGAGTGCCGTCCAGGGTGAGCAGCCAGCCGCCGTCGCGGTCCAGGTCCGGCATCAGTTTGGCGAAGCCGAGGTCGGTGGGCCGGCCGACCGGCACCGGCTCGTCCGACTCCGACTCGTCCGGCAGCGGCTCCGGCCCGTCCGGCACCGGCTGGTCCGTCACGCGTTCTCCCCCACCGGCCGGACGTCCAGGTAGGCCGCGAGCCAGTGGTCCAGTTCGGCGAACACCGTGCTGCGGGCCTGCTCGCCGGAGAGCACCAGGTCGTGCATGCCGCCCTCGATCCGGACGATCGTCACGTGCCGGCCCAGCCGGGGCCCCTGTGCGGCGATGTCGTCGGCGCGCAGCACCGCGTCGGCGTGGTGCAGGGCGTGGTGCCAGGTGGTGGTGGAGATCGACTTGGTGGAGGCCATCAGCAGCACTGGCACGTCGATCCCCAGCCCGCGCCGCAGCCGCCGGTGCCCCTGGTGGATCGCGGCCAGCCAGCCCGCGTACAGCGGGAAGCCCTCGGCGGGCTTGAGGGTGAGGTCGAAGTCCCACTCGCCCTTGTGGTCCTGGTGCAGGCTGTGGGTGTAGTGGGGGTTGAGCGAGGAGGGCAGGATCCGGGTCGGCTTCATCCGCCCGATCGCCGTCACCACCGGGCCGCCGGCCGTGCGCACGGCCGCCCCGGCCGGCATCGACAGGAACGGGCTGTTCAGGAACAGCCCGTTTACCAGCCCGCGCCCGGCCCGGCGCCCCGCCCACAGGGCGCCGACCAGGCCGCCGGTGGAGTGCCCGTTCAGCAGCAACTGCCGGTGGCCGTCCACCTCGCGGATGATCCGCACCGCCTCGTCGATCTCCTCGTCGTACTCGGCGAGGTCGCGGACGAAGTTCGGCGACTGGTGCGGGCGCAGCGAGCGCCCGTACTTGCGCAGGTCCAGGGCGTAGAAGGAGAAGCCGAGGGCGGTGTAGTGGTCGGCCAGGTTGGTCTGGAAGAAGTAGTCGTTGTACCCGTGGACGTACAGCACGGCCCGCTCCGAGCCGGGCACCAGCCGCCGTACGAGGGTCGCGCAGACCGCCCCCTCGTCGTCGGGCCGCAGCGTCAGCTCGGCCGCCTCGTAGGGGGCACCCAGGATGTCTTCCCGAAACTCCATCTGCCGCCGCACCCGTTCCCTCTGCTCCGCCTGCCCTTGCCGCAGGTGACCGCCCGTTTCCGCCCCCGACCATACCGGCCGGTAGGTCCGGCGGCGACCGGCGGCGGCGCCGATGCTGCCGTCCGGGCTGTCATGTACCCCGCCGGGGTACGCGTCCGCGCCTCCCGGCCGCCTCCCGGCCGCTTCCCGTGCGCCTCCTGTGCGCCGGTGGTCGTGTGGAACGCTTCCCGGACAGAGACGGCGAGTTGGGGAGTTTGCATGCAGCACGGGCATACCGATCCATCCCTGTACCGTTCGGCCGCCGAGGCGATCGCGGCGCCGCCGGAGAAGCTGGCCTACGTGGCCGGGTTCGACCGGTCGGCCCGGCAGCCGGACGCCCTGCTCACCGTGGACACCGATCCGGCCTCGGCGAGCTACGGGAAGGTGCTCAACTTCTCCGAACTTCCCACCCTCGGCGATGAGTTGCACCACTTCGGATGGAACGCCTGCTCCAGCGCCCTGGCGCACGCCTGCCACCAGAACCCGGAGCGGCGGTTCCTGCTGCTGCCCGGGCTGCGCTCCTCCCGGCTGCACGTGATGGACACCCACCCGGATCCGGTGCGCCCCCGGCTGGTCAAGACGGTCGAGGCCAAGGAGCTGGCGGCGCGGGCGGGTTACTCCCGGCCGCACACCCTGCACTGCGGGCCGGAGGGGGTCTTCCTCTCCTGCCTCGGCTCCGGCGAGGGCGGCGACGGGCCCGGCGGGGTGGCGCTGCTGGACCACACCACCTTCGAGGTGCTGCGCCCCTGGGAGACGGAACGCGGGCCGCAGCACTTCGCCTACGACGTCTGGTGGCACCTCGGGACGGACATCGGGGTGACCAGCGAGTGGGGCACCCCGTGGATGATCGAGGACGGTGTGCTGCCGGAGCAGTTGCTCGCCCGCAAGTACGGGCACGCGCTGCACTTCTGGGAGCTGGGCACCGGGCGGCACCTCCAGCGGGTCGACCTCGGGGACCAGTACCAGATGGTGCTGGAGCTGCGCCCGGCGCACGACCCGCAGGCGGAGTGGGGGTTCGCCGGGGTGGTGGTGAACGTGGAGGACCTCTCCTCCTCGGTCTGGCTCTGGTACCGGGAGGGCCCGGCGTTCACCGCGCGCAAGGTGATCGAGATCCCCGCCGAGCCCGCCGCCGCCGAGCAACTGCCGCCCGCGCTGAGGTCGTTCGGGGCTGTCCCGCCACTGGTCACCGACATCAACCTGTCGGTGGACGACCGCTGGCTGTACGTCTCGGCCTGGGGCACCGGCGAGTTGTTCCAGTACGACGTCTCGGACCCGTTCCACCCCCGGCTGGCCTCCTCCGTCCGCCTGGGCGGAGTCGCCGCCCGGACACCCCACCCGGCCGAGCCGGGGCGGCCGCTGAGCGGGGCCCCGCAGATGGTGGAGATCAGCCGGGACGGACGGCGGCTCTACCTCACCAACTCCCTCTACGGCGCCTGGGACGACCAGTTCTACCCGGACGGCATCGAGCCCTGGCTGGTCAAGCTGGACGCCGACCCGGTGGCCGGCGGGCTGAGCGTCGACGAGCGGTTCTTCCCGCACGGCGCCGACTTCCGGGGCCTGCGCGTCCACCAGACCCACCTGGCGGGCGGGGACGCCTCCTCGGACTCCTACTGCTACCGCTAGGCCTGGTCGTCAAACTCCCGCCTGCGGGGCGACGCTCCCCCAGCCTTCGGCCGGGAGGCACCCCCAGGGCACAGGCGCACCTCGCCGCGTTGATCCTTCGGGGGTTGCCGGTCAGCCGGCGGGGTCGCCGAGGTGGAGGCCGACGGCGCGGTCGAGGGCGTCAACCAAGTCGAGCTGTTCTGCACACCGCCCTGACCCGACGTCCACCGCGCCGCGGCCGGTTCGCCTCCCGCGACGAACCGGCCGCGGCCATCGCCACCTTCGTCCTGGCCTACGACGAACACGACGCCAAGCCCCACCGCCGGACCTACGACGGCAGCCCACTCCAAGCCGCACGAACCCCCGAAGGATCAACGCGGCGCCGCACTAGTGCTGGAAGAGTACTTCCGGATTGTTCGGCGAGGGGCCGTCCAGCAGCGGACTGTGGATCCCCTTCAGCGCCTGGTCGAAGAACGCCGTCACGTACTCACGCGTGATCGCGATTCCACGTTCGGGGTCGAGGGGCGGCGTCGGGTACCCGGCCTCCTTCATGAGCAGGTCCATGTCGGTGAAGGTGGGGTGGTTGGCGCCGGTGACCGCCAGCCACTTTTTGTAGCCGCCGAGGGCGGCCCAGGCCTTCCCCCAGTTGTCGCCACCGCCGGCCGAGTGGACGTCGGCCCTGCCCAGCATGAGGAACGGCCGGTTGATCTGGCCGGGCATCGGGGCCGGGAAGAAGGAGCCGTCCATGTTCACTCCGGCCCGTACGCGCGGGTCGGCGATCATCGTGGCGGCGGCCGAGGCTCCGCCGATGGAGTGTCCGGCCGTGCCGATCTGGTGCTTGTCGATGAGGTGGGCCAGGCGCCACGCGCTCTTGCCGTGCGTCAACTGGTCGATCACGAAGGACATGTCCAGCGCGCGGCTGGCGGCGACGGCGTCGAAGTCGATCGTTTCCGGGTGATCGCAGATCGCGCACGGCGGCGTCTCGCCGTTCGCCAGCGTCTCACCGCCGTCCTCGTGGGTGGGGCCGACGAGCGCGACGACGTAGCCGTGGCTGGCCAGTTCGGTCGCGAGCGAGGTGAGCGCCGAGCGCTGGTCCCCGAACCCGGGTGAGAGGAGCACCAGCGGATGCTTGCCGCGCTGCGGCCGCGCGCCGTCGAAGGCGTGCGTGGTGATGCTGGAAACGTTCTGCGGGGTGATGCCGGAGCTCGCCGGTATCTTCGCCTGCTGGATGTGTCCGGCTGCCTCGGCGAGGGTCATGTAAGGGGCCGGCGTCCCGGTCCCGGGGACGGCCGGGTAGACCATCGTGACGGTCAGTTGGCGGGGGCCGGATGACGGCACCCACGGGTCGGGACGGTTCGCGTCGGTGAGGTGGATGATGTCCTCGCCCGCGGCGTAGGGGCCGGTCGGCGCGGGGAGCGTGCCGTGGAAGGACGGCGTGGGCGCCGTGGCCGTGGCCGGTGCGCTGTCGAAGGCGTGCGTGGCCACCGGTGTGGCCGACGGTGTGGTCGTGGCGGCGAACCCGGTGCCGGTTCCGGTGACGATGGCGGCGAGCGCCAGCGCCGCGACGGCGCTGATTCGGCGATTGCGTTTCATGGGGTCGACGCTAGGTTCCGCAGCTCCGTATCGAATCAGCCCGTGGATGCAAACATTCCGGTGTCGTCCGTAGCCCCCGCGACGTACCGGAGTAATCCGCCGGGAGTATGTCGTGCGGCGCGGGCCCCCTTCGCCGGCATCGTCGAGCGCCACCTTCGTCCTGGCCGACGACGAACAGGACGCCGAGCCCCACCGCTGGACCTACGACGGAGCAGGGCTACCGGTAGACCACCCGGTCGAACCGCACCCGGTCCAACGGCAGCCCCGCCGACAGCAGTTGGGAGCTCACCGAGGCGACCATCCCGGAAGGCCCGCTGACGCAGGCCAGGTGCTCGCGCCAGTCCCCGGCGGCCGCGACGGCGTCCGCGAGCCGGCCGGACGTCACCGGGGTGAGCGACAACCAGGGTTTGTGCAGGCCGAGTTCGGCGAGCGCCTGCCAGTCGTAGAGGTCGGTGCGGTCACGCGCGCCGACGAAGAGGTGCACCCGGCGGCCCGGCGGGCGGTGCAGCGCCTGCTGCTCGACGATCGCCTTCATCGGGGCGAGTCCGGTGCCGCCCGCGACGAGCAGCAGGTCGCGGGCGTCGCCGTCGGGCAGCAGACTGCCGCGCGGCGGGCCGAGGCGCAGCCGGTCGCCGACGGCGGTGCGCTCGACCAGCGCCGCGCTGACGCCGCCGGGGCCGGTGCGGCGCACGTGGAGTTCCAACTCGTTGTCGCCGCGCGGGGCGCAGCCCATCGAGTACTGCCGCCAGGTGTGCGGCAGCGCCGGGTGTTCGACGGTGCCGTACTGGCCGGCCCGGTAGGGGTACGGCTCGCCGGTGCGCACCCGCAGGACGGCGAGGTCGGGGCGGCGGCGCTGGTGGCCGGTCACCACGGCGTGCCAGTACGGGGGTTCGGTGAGGGCGGAGTCGGCGCCGGCGACCATGGCGCCGACGGCGAAGCGCAGCATCCGCACCCAGGCGGCTTCGAGCTCCTCGGCCCACCGCTCGCCGGTCCGGTGCCGCAGGGCCGCGCACAGGGCCTCCTCGAAGGCCTCGTAGTGGACCGGCCGGACGCCCAGCTTGCGGTGGTCCCGGCCGAGTTGGCGGAGCATCCGGGCCAGTTCGGCGGGCTGGTGCAGGTGGTCGATCAGGTGGTGGAAGATGCGTTCCAGGTGGGCCCGCTGGAACTCCATCGAGGCGGGGAAGAGCGGTCGCAGGTACGGTCGGCGGCGGAACATGACCGTGTAGAGGTGGTCGATCAGCTCCGAGAGCGGGGCGACGGCTTCGAGCTCGCACCGGATCAGCCACTGGTCCGCGGCGCCGTCGTGGCCCTCGCCGCCGCCGTAACGCTCTCCGCCGCCGACATCGGCTCCGGCGCCGGCGGCGGCTCCGGGCCCGGGCCCCGAGGGCGTTGCGGGGGTGAGGAGTTGGCGCCGCAGTCTCATCGCGTGGTGGCGGGCGATCAGACGGTCGTACTCGGCGGTGGCGGTGGCGGCCACGGCGGCCTGGCTGCTGTTGTCCATGACCTGCCCAGTCAACCGCCGGGCCGGCGGGCGGGAGAAGGGCCGATGGCCCCGGGCGCCCCCGGGACCATCGGCCCTCGGCGCCGCGACCGGGCGGCTACCGGCTCTGCTCGGACGCGGCCTGTCCGGCCGGCCCGGTCTGTCCGCCGCTCTCCGCCCGCCGCTCGGTGGCGTCCCAACTCGCCAGCAGCCGCAGCGATTCGGCGGAACCGGAGCCCGGTTCGGCGTGGTAGGCGACCAGCACCTGATCGGTGTCCCCGGCCGGGCGCAGCGTCTCGTACTGCAGGCTGAGCGGGCCGACCACCGGGTGGCGCAGCCGCTTGGTGCCGTGGGCCTTGTCCTTGATCCGGTAGGTGGCCCACAGCCGCCGGAAGTCCTCGCTCTTGACGGAGAGTTCGCCGACCAGCGAGGCGAGCCCGGGGTCGTCCGGGTAGCGTCCGGCGTCCAGGCGCAGCAGGCCGACGACGTCGCTGGCCTTGCCCTCCCAGTCCTCGAAGAGGGCGCGGGCGGCCGGGTCGAGGAAGACGTGCCAGGCCATGTTCCGCTGCTCGGGCGGCATCGCGCCGTAGTCGCCGAGCAGGGCGGTGCCGAGCCGGTTCCAGGCGATGATGTCCAGCCGCCGTCCGAGCACGTACGCGGGCACGCCCTCCATCGAGTCCAGCAGTTGCCGCAGCGCCGGCCGCACCCGCTGCGGGCGGGCGGCGGCGGCCCGGCCGGGGCGGCGGCGGGCGGGCTCGGTGAGCCGGCCGAGGTGGTCGCGCTCGGCGGGGCCCAGGCGCAGCACCCGGGCGATGGCGTCCAGGACGGCGGCGGAGACGTTCTCGCCGTGGCCCTGTTCGAGCCGGGTGTAGTAGGCGGTGCTGACCCCGGCGAGCTGGGCCAGCTCCTCGCGGCGCAGCCCCGGGACCCGCCGGCGGCCGGCGCCCTCCGGCAGGCCCACGTCCTCGGGCCGCAGCCGGGCGCGGCGGGATCGGAGGAACTCGCTGAGTTCGGTGCGCTGGTCCATGACTGCAGTATGCGGGCGGGCGGACGGGCCGGGGGGCGGGCGAGGGTGATACTGCCGTGCGTACGTTCCGCGGTCGTACGTCCGGTCTTCGTACGCGCCGTCTTCGTACGACAAGCGCTGGTCTGGTTGGCCCCGCCGCCCCGCCGCACTCTGGTGGGCATGACGAACGAGACGACGCAGCGCACGATCGATGGCACGACCGGCGACACGACCGGTGACACGACCGGTAGCACGGAGCAGAGCACGACCCCGGACAGCGCCGCCACCCGCACAGTCGCCGCCTACGCGGCCCGGCTCCCGCACGCCCCGCTGGCGAGGACCACCGTCACCACGCGCGCCGTCGGCGAGCACGACATCCTGATCGACATCAAGTTCTGCGGCATCTGCCACTCCGACATCCACCAGGTCGGCGAGGACTGGGGCGACGGGATCTTCCCGATGGTCCCGGGCCACGAGATCGCGGGCGTGGTGAGCGAGGTCGGCCCGGGCGTCACCCGCTGGCGGGTCGGCGACCGGGTCGGGGTCGGCTGCTTCGTCGACTCCTGCCGGGAGTGCGACAACTGCCGGGCCGGCCTGCAGCAGTACTGCACCGGTGAGGGCGGCATGGTCTTCACCTACAACGCCACCGGCAAGGACGGCCGGCCCACCTACGGCGGCTACGCCAGGGAGCTGGTCGTGGACGAGGCGTACGCGCTGCGCATCCCCGACGCCCTGCCGCTGGACGCCGCCGCGCCGTTGCTGTGCGCGGGCATCACGCTGTACTCGCCGCTGGCGCACTGGGGCGCCGGGCCGGGCAAGAAGGTCGCGATCGTGGGCCTGGGCGGGCTCGGCCACATGGGCGTGCAGCTGGCCCACGCGATGGGCGCGGAGGTCACCGTGCTGAGCCAGTCGCTGCGCAAGCGCGAGGACGGGCTGCGGCTCGGCGCGGACCACTACCGGGCCACCTCCGACCCGGCGACCTTCGAGGAGCTCGCGGGCCGCTTCGACCTGATCGTCAATACGGTCTCCGCCGATCTCGACCTGACCGCCTACATCGGCCTGCTGCGCACCGACGGCACGATGGTGCAGGTCGGCGTGCCGGAGAAGCCGGTCTCGCTGCACCCGTTCCCGCTGGCCATCGGGCGCCGCTCGCTGGCGGGTTCGGCGATCGGCGGGCTGCCGGAGACCCAGGAGATGCTGGACTTCTGCGCCGAGCACGGCATCACGGCGCAGATCGAGCTGATCCGGGCCGAGCAGATCGACGAGGCGTTCCGGCGGGTGCTGGCCGGCGACGTCCGGTTCCGCTTCGTGATCGACGCCTCGACCATCTGACCGCCTGCCGCCCGCCGGCAACCGGACGGAACGCCCCGCGCACCCGGTGCTCTCCCACCACCGGTGCGCGGGGCGCCGCCGATGACTCCCGGCGGAACCTTCCCGCGGTCCCCTGCCTCTCGGCCCCGAAACCCAAGGTCCGAAACCTCAGGTCCGAAGCCTCAGGCCCGAGCCCTCGGACCCCAGCGCTCGGACCCGACCCCTCGGGCGCGGGTCCTCAGACCCCGGCCGTCCTGGCCCCGGCCCCCGCCCGGCGCTTCGCGCGCCGGTCCTCCCGCCGCTGCCGCCCACGGCGCAGCGGCTGGTCGGGCAGCCACCCGAAGGTCAGACAGGCGCCCACCATCCCGAGCAGCATCCCGATCACGAAACCGCCCAGGTTGGAGGTCACCCAGCTGCCCAGCGAGGCCAGCACGGCGAGGATGGAGTAGAACAGCCGCTGGGTCGGGTTGAACAGGATCAGCAGGCCGCACAGCACCATCACCGCCGGCACCAGGTAGCCGGCCAGGCCGACCAGCGAGATGTGCAGCAGAAGGGGCAGCGGGGCCCACAGCGTCAACAGGATCTCGGCGCCGCCGAGCGTCACCAGCAGCCCGCCCCAGAACGGCCGGTTGCCCCGCCAGTCGCGTTTGGCCGGTCCCGCGGGGCTCGCGGGCGCGGCGTTCGCGATGGCTCCCGAGGGAGCGGCGGCGGGGCCGGCGACGGAGGCGGCCGGCGCGGCGGGCGTGGCGGCCGTCCCCTCGACCGTCACCTCCTCGGTCCGCGCGGCGGCGCCCTCGCCGGTCCCGGCCTGCTCCGGTACGGACTCCGCCATGCTCAGCAGCCCTTGGAGCTGAAGCTCAGCCGCAGGTTGGGCAGTTTGAACCCGACGGCGGTGCTCGCGTAGTTGTGCTGGTTGAGGTGGGTCAGCTGGACGTGGTCGGCCTGCTGGCCGAAGACGCCCGGCTGGCCCTTCCCGACCGGGCCGGCCTTGGTGTAGGTGCTGGCGTCGCCGCCGATCTCGATGTTCTTGAACTCCGCGTCGCCGGACAGCAGATCGGAGTCGGTGGTGAGGTCGGAGGCGGAGACCGGAGTGCCCTGGTCGCCCGCGCGGATCACCAGGCTGACGCCGCCGAGGTCCACGCTCTGGCACAGGTTGGTGATCTCGGCGGTCTTGATCGCCGAGACCGCCACCAGCACCTGACCGCCGGTGTGGCCCTGGTTGGGGCTGCCGGGGATCATGTGGTCCAGCGAGCCGAACTGGGCGAAGCCGTCGCCGTCGAGCTTGTCGGCGGTGATGGTGAACGGCATGCCGGAGATGGAGAACTGCGCGGCGAGCACGCCCTGGGCGGTGAGGGTCATCAGGATGCCCCCGACCGCGACGGCCGGTACGGCCATCAGGGCGGAGCGCTTCATCCGGACCCGTCCTCTTCTGGTCCCGGTCGGCGTCGGCGGCGTTTCCGCCGCGGCGGCGGCTTCCTCGGACATGGCCATGTGTGCTCCCTGTGAATGGATTGGGTGTGCAGGCACTGGCACGTTGCCCTGGCGCGGACAGCGTTCCGCGCTCCGACCGGGCCGTCCGCCCCTCGGCAGCGGGGCGGATCCGGTCGGAGCGCGTTGAGTAACTGGGAAGCTACTGCCCGGTATTCGCCGGGTCAATACGGGTGCACGAAGGATCTTCACCGATCCTCGACCCGAGCCGCCTGGCCGCCTCGGCCGGCCCGAGGAACGGCGCGAGGCAGAACATGCTCAACGCCGGTAGTAACTCGGGAAGTTGATCGGTGCAGCCGGCGGCTATCCGGCGGTACACCGCGCTGTAGACGCCACCCACCACCGCATCGGTCATCTCCTGCACCCCTACCCCGCCCGGGAGTTGGGGCACCTCGGCGAAGAACACCCGGAACCGGGTGAGGAGTTGATCGCGCTCGCGCCGCCCGTCCGGGCCGACCGCCTCGATCTCGATCACCGCCATGGTCGCGAAGGACGGTGTCCCGGCAAGGAGTTGGAGCATCGCCCCGAGCGCCTGCCGAATCCCGGCGCACCAATCGGATTCGGCCGCGAAGGCCGCCGCCATCCGCCGGATCACCACCCCCGTCCCGTACCGGTGCGCGGCCAGGAAGGCGTCCTCCTTGCCGCTGAACAGCTCGTAGAAGACCGGCCTGGTCACGCCCGCCGCGCGGCAGATGTCGCTCACCGTCGCGTGCTGGTAGCCGCGTTCGGCCACCGTCCGGACCAGCCCGTCCAGCAGCCGCTCGCGCTGGGTCGCGGCGACCACTCCGGCGGGCAGCCGGCGCGGGCCCGGCTTGATCGACCTGGCCGGGTCCCGGCCGGTCCGGGCACCTGGCAGCAGGACCACGTCGGCACTCCGGAGGTTTTTGGTATCCATCACCAACTCCTGTGTCCTGTATTGACATTGACGGAACGCCGGGTTTACAACACTGCCAGGTTTCCAACCGGTCGGTGCGCAGGCCACCACCGGCGGAAACCAGGGGCTCCGACGGCCCCGGGCGAGCCGCCCGGGCCACCGGACCAGGGCCGATCCGGGTCCGCGGCGGTGGCAGCCGCCCGTGCACCCCGCACCACCGCACGTCCGCACGGCCGCACGCCGTGCCGCCGGGCACCGGACCGAACCCTCCGGCCCGCCGGGTACCGAACTGCCGTACCCGGCACCGCCGTACGGGCCCCTCGCACGATGTACCACGCACGCCGCACCAGGCACCACCACCATGCACCACACCGTCGCACCGCACGGCGATCCGCCGTACCTCGCGAAACGCCGTCGCACCGCGACGCCGCACGGCAGAACACCGCCGCACTGCACGAACACCGCCCTACCGCACGAGCGGGCCCGTGGCGCCGGGCCCGCCCGCAGCCGCGGTCCGGCGGGGCTCCCGGTACGCCATGCACCTCCCCCCGCCGTGCACACCACCACTCCGGCACGCGGGGATCCCCCACCCGTCCCCCGGACGGAGAGAGGCACCCTCATGCGCATCCGTCGCACCTTCGCAGCCGCATCCCTCGCCGCCATCGCCCTCACCGGCGCCGCGGTGGCACCGGCCCAGGCCGACGCCGCCGCCGTCATGACCCAGGGCAGCGCGTCCGGCCCGGCCATCGCCGTCGGCGACACCCTGGTCGCCAACCTGGCCTCCGGCACCGCCGCCACCTTCACCGACGGCCCCGGCAGCACCAACGGGGTGAGCTGTGCCAACTCCTCGTTCTCCGCGACCGTGACGTCCAACCCGGCCGCCCCCGGCAGCGCGACCGAGCAGCTCAACAGCCAGTCCTTCGACTCCTGCACCTCCAGCGTCTTCGGCGTCATGAGCGTGCAGAGCGTCACCGCCACCAGCCTGCCGTACACCAACACCGTCACCTCGGGCTCCGGCAACAACGTCTCGCTCAACGGCACCAGCGCCGGCCCGGTCGGCATCACGGTGGTCCTGAACACCCTGCTGGGCACCGTGAACTGCGTCTACCAGAGCCCCAGCGGCATCACCGGCTCCACCTCGAACAGCGGCAACAGCATCAGCTTCGCCAACCAGGCCGCCACCCTGGTCTCCGGCCCGGGCCTGTGCTTCTCGACCGGCTACTTCAGCGCCAGCTACGGCCCGGTCACCGACACCTCGGTCGCCGGCAGCCCGGTCCTGTACGTCAACTGACGCCCCGGGCCGGCGGATCCACGCGAGCGGCGTACGGCGGGCCACGGCCCGGCGTACGCCGCTCCACCGCACCGGCCGATCCCCCGAGACAAGCAAGTGACCGGCCGGTAGGGTGGCGCCGCACGGGCCCGCCGCAGCGAGCCCGACGGCACGGGCCCGGCGCGACGAGCCCGACGGCACGGGCACGGCGAACCGGAACGGGGCGGGTCAGATGGCCAGCGGCAGCAGCGGGAACGGCGACGGCACGGGATTCTTCACCTCGGTGGCGGACACCGCCGAGCGGCTCGCCGCCACCGGCTACCTCGCCTCCCCCGCCGTGGCCACCACCGTCTTCCTGGCCGACCGGCTCGGCAAGCCGCTGCTGGTCGAGGGCCCCGCCGGGGTCGGCAAGACCGAACTCGCCAAGGCCGTCGCCGCACTGGGCGCGGCCCGGCTGGTACGGCTGCAGTGCTACGAGGGCATCGACGAGGCCCGGGCGCTCTACGAGTGGAACCACGCCAAGCAGTTGCTGCGGATCACCGCCGGCCGCGACGAGGGCTGGGACCAGGCCCGCGGCGACATCTTCGGCGAGGAGTTCCTGCTCACCCGCCCGCTGCTCACCGCCATCCGCGGCGAGGAGCCCACCGTCCTGCTGATCGATGAGATGGACAAGGCCGACGTCGAGGTGGAGGCGCTGCTGCTGGAGGTGCTCAGCGACTTCCAGGTGACCGTCCCCGAACTCGGCACCATCACCGCCAGCCGGCGCCCCTTCGTCCTGCTGACCTCCAACGCCACCCGGGAGCTCTCCGAGGCGCTGCGCCGCCGCTGCCTCTTCCTCCACCTCGACTACCCGGACGCCGAGTTGGAGCGCCGGATCGTCCGGCTCAAGGTGCCCGGCCTGGACGACACCCTGGCCGCCTCGCTGGTCCGGGTGGTCGGCGCGCTGCGCGCGATGGAGCTGCGCAAGGCGCCGTCCGTCGCCGAGACCATCGACTGGGCCCGCACTCTGCTGGCGCTCGGCGCGGACACCCTGGACGACGCCGTCGTCCAGGACACCCTCGGAGTGATCCTCAAGCACCAGGACGACATCCGGAAGGCCGCCCAGAAGCTCACCCTCGCGTGAGCACCACCCCGGGGCCCACCGACACCGCCGCCCGGCTCACCGGCCTGGTCCGCGCCCTGCGCGGGCACGGCCTGCGGATCGGCCCGTCCGAGACGGTGGACGCCGCCGCCGTGCTCGACGTCCTCGGCTTCACCGACCGCGAGCAGATGCGGGCGGGCCTGGCCGCCGCCCTGCTGCGCTCGGACGGCCAGCGGGCCGTCTTCGACGCCGCCTTCGACCTGTTCTTCCCGCTCGGCGTCGGCACCCCCGAGGCCCTGCGCGGCTCGCCGCCGCCGGTGCCCGACGACCCCGAGCCGCCCCGCTTCGGCCGCCCCGACCCGCTGCGCGAGCAGCTGCGCGAACGCCTGGCCGCCGCCCTGGCCGCCGACGACCGGGCCGCCCAGGCCCGGCTGGCCGGCGAGGTGGTCGAGGCCTTCGGCCGGTACGGCACCGGCAGCGCACCCGGCGCGGACGGCTGGTCCGCCCACCAGGCGCTCGGCCGGCTCGCCCCCGAGACCCTGCTCGCCCAAATCCTCGCCGCCCTGCGCCGGCAGGGCACGGACGACGTCTCCGACCGCGTCCTCGCCGACGAGATCCGCCGCCGCATCCGGGACTTCCGCGCCCAGGTCACCGGCGAGGCCCGCCGCCGGGTCGCCGAACTGCGCGGTGCCGAGCGGATCGCCGAGCGTGCCGTCGCCCCCACCGCCGACCGGGTCGACTTCCTGTCCGCCGGCCGCGATCAGCTCGCCGAACTGCGCCGCACCGTCCACCCGTTGGCCCGCAAACTGGCCACCCGGCTGGCCGCCCGGCGCCGCCGCGCCGCCCGGGGGCGGATCGACCTGCGCCGCACCCTGCGCCGCTCGCTCACCACCGGCGGGGTGCCGCTGCGCCCGGCGTACCGGCTGCGCCGCCCGGCCCGGCCCGAGCTGGTGCTGCTGTGCGACGTCTCCGGCTCGGTGGCGGGCTTCGCCGACTTCACCATGCTGCTGGTCCAGGCGATGGGCGAACAGTTCAGCAAGGTCCGGGTGTTCGCCTTCGTCAACCGCACCGCCGAGGTCACCGACCTGCTGCGGCGCGGCCAGGACGACCCGGCCCGCCTCGCCGCCCGCATCCTCGCCGAGGCCAAGGTGATGGGCTACCACGGCAACAGCGACTACGGCTCCGCCCTCGGCGAGTTCGCCGACCACCACCTGGACGCCGTCGGCCCCCGCACCTGCGTGCTCGTCCTCGGCGACGCCCGCAACAACCACCGCGACCCCCACACCGACGCCCTGCGCCGGATCGCCGCCCGGGCCCGCCGGGTCTTCTGGCTCAACCCCGAACACCCCGACCTCTGGACCACCGGCGACTCCGCCGCCCCGGCCTACGCCGACGTCGTCGAGATGCACTCCTGCCGCAACGCCCGCCGCCTCGCCGACCTGATCACCCGCCTGCTGCCGGTCTAGGGCGTGCCTGACGGTCCCCGCCGGGCCGCGCGGATCGCCGGACACGCGCCGAGGCCGGGAGGCAGGTGACCGCGGGCCTCGGTCCGGGCCCGGTTCCCCCGCGCGGCGAGGGCTCAGCCCACCCCGACCACATTGGCCTGGGAGAGCGGGAAGCAGCTGGGCGTCTCCTTGGTCAGCGAGATGTCCAGGCTCCCGACGGTGGCCGGTCGGGCCGCGCCCTGGGGTGCGGTGTCGAGCAGCAGCAGGCTCTCACCGGGCGGGACGGCGGCGGGGTGCAGGATCGCGATGCGGCCGTTGTGCGGGTCCAGCGACATCACCGCGTCCAGCCGGCTGCTGTCGGTGGCCACCGGGGTGTGGCAGGAGGCCGAGGGCCTCATGACCAGCGCGGGCACGCCCACCGAGCGCAGGGCGCCCTGGAGCCCGGACCATTCGGCGCCCATCAGCTGGACGGAGACGGTGCCGTCCTGGTGGGGGGTCACCGTGTAGGAGGCGGTGCTGAGCTGCACCGACGTCGGGTCACCGGCGGCCGGGCGGGAGGCGGCGGGGCCGGAGGCGACGGGGTCGGCCTGCGGTGCCGGGGCCGTGGGGCTGCCGTCGGTGTGCGGTGCCAGGACGACCGCGGTGACGGCGGCGGCCAGCCCGAGGCCGGTCACCACCAGCCTGCGGGTGTGGCGCGGCCGGACCGGCACCGGGGTGGCCGTGGCGGGCAGGTCCGTGGCACGGGCGGCGAGTTCGGCGCCGAGCTGCTGCCGGAAGTGCAGGGGCGTGGTCACGGGGCGACCTCCAGGAGGGTGTTCACGGACGGGTGGGCGGTGCTGCTCTGCGGGGCGACCTTCTGCAGCGCCTTGCGGGCCCGGTGCAGCCGCACCCGGGCGGTGGCGGCGCTGATGCCCAGCGCCTTGGCGGCGTCGCGGACGGCCAGCCCGTCGACGGCCACCAGGTCGAGCACCGCGCGCAGCGGCTCGGACAGCGCGGCGTGCCACCCGGCCAGGGCGCGGGCGCCGCGGGTCGCGTCGATGCGCTCCTCGATCGCGGACACGTCCTGGTCGTCCAGCATCCGCTGCCCGGCGATCCTGGCCACCGCGTTGCGCTCGCGGGCACTGCCGCGGAAGTGCCCGGCCACAACGTTGCGGGATATCCCGTACAGCCACGCGACGGGCGTGCCGCGGCGGGCGTCGTAGCCGTCGGCCTGCTCCAGCGCCGTCAGGAAGATGTCGGCCGTCAGGTCGGCCGCCAGGTGGGCGCTGTCGGTGCGCCGGGTGACGAAGCCGAGCACGGTGTCGAACTGCTGCTGGTAGAACACGGCGAACGCCGCCGGGTCGCGCGAGGGTGGTGCCATCTGCTGCTCCGCTGACACGGATTGACTCCTTGGAACGTCGAGCACTGCCTGACACCTCTACTTGGCTCGGGCCGTCCGGGACGTTACACACGCATCCCGCACCCGCGGCCGGCGGCGACCGTGGGTGCGGGATGCGGGGGTGGTCAGGCGCGGTCAGCGGGCGCCGAGGTGGTCCGGGGCCGGGCGCGGCGCCGCCACGAACGGGTGGGCCTCGGTGCCGGGCGTCGCGGGCGGGGTGGGCGGGGTGGGCGAGGTGGGCCGCAGGGGCCACCAGAGGGCGCGGCCCAGGAGGGCGGCCAGGGCCGGGACGGTGATCAGGGAGAGGACCAGGGCGGAGAGCAGGATGCCGAGGGTCAGCGAGAAGGCGACCTGTTCGCTGCCCGGGGTGGTGGCCAGGGTCGCGAAGGAGCCGGCCAGGACCAGGCCCGCGGTGGCGACGGCCGGGGCGGTGTGCCGGACGGCGCGGGCCACGGCGGTACGGGCCGGGCCGGGGCGGTGCATCTCCTCGCGGATCCGGTCGGTGATCAGGATGTTGTAGTCGGTGCCGATGGCGACCACGAACAGGAACAGCACCAGCGGGAGGGTGAAGGAGACACCGGGCCGGTCCAGGCCGTGCTGGAACAGCAGGGTCGCGGCGCCGAGGGTGGCGGCGAACCCGAGGCCGACGGAGAGCAGCAGGGCGACCGGGGCGAGCAGGCTGCGCAGGAGCAGCAGCAGGATCAGCGCGATCAGGCCGGCCGCGACCGGGAAGACCACGCGCAGGTCGCGGTCGACGGCGGTGGAGATGTCGACCACGATCGCCGCGTTGCCGCCGACGTGGGCCTCGGTTCCGGCCGGGGTGTGCGCGGCGACCGCGGCGCGCACCGGGCCGGAGACCAGGTCGCGGGCCCGCTGGCTCTGCGTGTCGGCGTTGAGGAAGAGGTCGATCCGGGCGGCGCGGTGGTTGTCGGCGAGGACGGGCCGGCCGACCTGGCCGACGCCCTCCGTCTTCTTGAGCTCGCCGGCGAGGCCGTCGAACCGCTTGGCGTCCAGCGTGCCGCCGTCCTTGGCGACCATGTACACGGTGGTCGGGTCGGAGACGCCGGCCGGCAGGGCGCGGGAGATCTCCGCCGCGGTGGCGGCTGCCGCGGTGGTGGTGTCGTCGGGCTGGCTGTAGTCCATCTTGAGCCCCACCGTGCCGGCGGCCAGCGTGCCCAGCAGGACGACCGAGCCGAGCAGCAGCGCCAGCGGGCGGCGGGCGACGAGGTCACCGAAGCGGGCCGCCACGCCGGGCCGCGGCACCCGCCGCAGGCTCCGGGAGGGCCAGAACATCGCGCGGCCGCAGGCGGCGAGCAGGGCGGGCATCAGGGTCAGGCTGCCCAGCAGCATCACCAGCACGGAGACGGCGACGGCCGGGCCGAGCGAACGGAACTGGCCGAAGCTCGCCACGCCCAGCGTCGCGAAGGCGGCGACGATGGTCAGCGCGGCGCAGGTGATCGCGGTGCCGACCTTGGCGGACACCTCGGCGGCGGCCTGCCGGGCGTTCTGCTCGGGCCGGGCACGCAGCTGCTCGCGGAACCGGAAGAGCAGGAACAGCAGGTAGTCGACGCCGATGCCGAGCAGCACGACGTTGATCAGGCCGGGGGTGGAGGCGTCCAGCTTGAGCCCGGTGAGGCTCGCCGCGCCGGCCACGGCGCCGCCGGCCGCGCCGCCGACCATGGCGACCGCGAGCAGCGGCAGCAGAGCGGCCAGCGCGCTGCGGAACACCAGCACGTTGAGCAGCACGATCAGGCCGGTGAGCAGGGCGTGGCCGAGCAGCGCGGTGCTGCGGTTGGCGTCGGTGGTGTCGGAGGCCTCGGCGAGGTTGCCGGTGAAGCCGGTGCGCATGCCGATTCCGTCGAACTGGGCGCGGGCCTGGTCCCGGAAGACCCGGAAGACGCTCTGGACGCCCTCGTCGGAGGAGTTGCCGGTCATCTCGACGGTGAGCAGTTCGAAGGTCCGGTCGGGCGCCATCGTGGCGGGGGCGACCCGGGGCGTCTGGGAGTGGTCGGGCACCAGGGCGGCCGGCTCGTCGGGCTTGCGGGGCATGACGACCCGGCGTTCGGCGAGCTTGCCGGCCCCGGCCTCGATCTGCTGCTGGTCGCCGGCGGTGAGCGGCTTGCCGTCGGTCCGGGCGACCAGCACGGTGACGGTGGTGGCGTCGGGCTTGACCCCGAAGTCCTGCTCGGCGATCCGCAGCGCTGCGGCCGAGTCGTAGCTGCGCGGCAGGAACTCTCCGGTCTGGGACTGGGTCACCCGGCTCATCAGCATCGGGCTCAGGACGGCCAGCCCGATGCCCACCACCGCCCACAGGGCGATGACCTTCCAGGCGTGTCGGGTGGAGAATCCGGTCAGTGCGCGGATCACTGTTCCTCCGGTCGGTGGACGCGAACGTCGGCCTCGGCGCCGGGGGTTCCCGGCCTGTTCCAAGACCATCAGCCGCAGGGGTGCCGGGGCGTCGTGGCAGCGGAGGATCCGCCCGGGGGCCCGCGCTCCCCCCGCCCGGCCCCGGACCGGGACCGTGGTCCTGGTCCGGGACCCTGCTCCTCCGCCCGGGGGACCACGCCCGGACCGGCCGGCCGATGTCAGAATGGGGGCGTCAGCGCTGGTCAGCCGGGAGGAACACAGATGGACGGGCGTCAGCGCCCCTTGGCGGACGCGGGTACGGACGGGCCGCCGGAGGAGTGGACGGGCCGCCTTCCGTGGACCCAGACGGACGCCCTGGTGGTCATCGGGGCCGGCACCCTGGACGTGCTCGGCTACCTGCTGCTCGGCCCGTTGACCGGCACCCGCAGCATGTCCGTGCCGGGCTTCGCCGTGATCGTCCTCTCCGGCCTGCCGCTGCTGGCCCGGCGCAGCCGCCCGGTGGCGGCCCTGGCCGTCGTCCTGGTGTTCCAGGCGGCGGCCGACCTGCTCTCCCCGATGGGCCCGCACTACGGAGCGGTGCTGGCCGTCGCGCTGTACTCGGTCGCGGTGAGCCGGAGCGTCCCGGTGACCGCGGCCGCCACGGTGGTGACGGCGGTGAGCACCACGCTGACCCAGCTGCGCTACGACGCCCCGATCTGGCCGCAGCTCATCTCCGACCCGGCGGCCGCCACCATGGTGGCCGGGGCCGGTCTGGCGGTGGCCCGCTGGCAGCGCGAGGTGGCCGACAACCGCCGGCTGCTGGCGGACCGGGCGGTCGCCGACGAACGCCGCCGGATCGCCCGGGAGCTGCACGACATCGTGGCCCACCACATCACCACCATGCAGCTGATGGCCGGCGGCGCCCGGGCCAACCTCGGGGACCAGGAGCTGGTCCGGGACGCCCTGGTCGTCCTGGAGTCCTCGGGCCGGCTGGCGCTGCGCGAGATGCGCCAGCTGCTGAACGTGCTGCGGACCGGGGACGAACCGGACGCCGCGCCACCGCTGCCCCAGCCCGGGGAGGCGGACCTGGAACGGCTCGTGGACGAGTCCCGGGTGGCCGGGCTGCCGACCGAGTTCACCGTCGAGGGCTCCCCGCGCCCGCTGCCGCCCACCCTCGGCCTGACCGTCTTCCGGATCGTCCAGGAGGGCCTCACCAACGCCCGCAAGTACGCCGGGCCCGCCCGGGCCACCGTCCGGTTCGCCTATCACCCGGACCGGGTGACCGTCGAGGTGCGGGACGACGGCGGCGGCGCGCCCCCGCCGGAGCCTACCGGCCGGCCCGGCTACGGCCTGCTCGGCATGCGCGAGCGCGTCTCCCTGCACGGCGGCACCCTGGCGACCGGCCCGCAGCCGGGCGGCGGCTTCGCCGTGACGGCCGAACTTCCGCTGACCAGCGCCGAATCGGCCGAGGCGGCCGTCCAGCACGGGCAGGCGGTCCGATGACCGCGCCGACCACCCCGTCCGACGCCCCCGCGATCAGGGTGCTGATCGTGGACGACCAGCCGCTGGTCCGCCGCGGCCTGGCGCTGATCCTCTCCCCCGACCCGTCCCTCGCGGTGGTCGGCGAGGCCGAGGACGGCGAGCAGGCCGTCGCCGCCGCCCTGCGGCTGCGCCCCGACGTCGTGGTGATGGACATCCGGATGCCCGTCCTGGACGGCGTCGGCGCGACGGCGGAGCTGGCCCGCGCCCTGCCCGAATGCCGGGTCCTGGCACTCAGCACCTTCGACATGGACGAGTACGTGGTGGCCGCGCTGCGCGCCGGTGCCCACGGGTTCCTGCCCAAGGACGTCTCCCCGGAGGAGCTGGGCTCGGCGATCCGCACGGTGCACGCCGGGGAGGCGGTGGTCGCCCCGCGGCTGCTGACCCGGCTGATCTCGGCCTACGTCCGGGCGCCCGGCGCCGCCGTCCCGCCGCCGCCCGCCGCCGGAAGCGGCGAACTCACGCCCCGGGAGGTCGAGGTGTGGCGGCTGATCGCCGGCGGCCTCGACAACGCCGCGATCGCGCTGGCCCTGGAGATCAGCCAGTCCACCGTGAAGAACCACATCACCAGCCTCTTCGGCAAGCTCGACGTCCGGGACCGCGCCCAGGCGGTGATCGCCGCCTACGAGTCCGGCCTGGTCACCGCCCGTGCGGGCCAGGGTGACCAGGCCGGCTCGTGACGTGGCTCAGCCCTCCAGGCTCTTCAGGAAGTCCAGCAGCGCCTCGGTCACCTCGGCCGGGCGTTCCTGCTGGGTCCAGTGCCCGGTCTCCGGCAGCCGCACGTGCCGGTGCAGCCTGGGCAGCCGGTCCAGCAGGTGGGCCAGGGCCTCCGGCGGCACCATCGCGTTGACCAGGTCCTGCTCGCCGGCGACGTACAGCGCGGGCACCTCGACCGTCACCCCGGTGAAGGCGGCCAGCAGTTCGGCGTTGCGGTCCATGTTGCGGTACCAGTTGAGCCCGCCGGTGAAGGCCCGCTCGCCGTGGGTGGCGTAGTCGGCCGCGAAGGCGTCGAGGTCCGCGTCGGTCAGCCAGTCCGGCAGCCGCTCGGGCTCCGGGACGGTGTCCAGCAGGGCCTTGCCCTCGGGGACGATCCACGGCCGCGGCTCGCCGTCGGGCTGGATGCCGCACATGATGCGCCGCAGGCTGGACTTGACATCGGCGGCCAGTTCGGCGTCGGCCCGGCCGCGCTCCTGGAAGTAGAGCACGTAGAAGCCGTCGCCGAAGTTCTCCCGGAAGCCCCGCAGCGGCGGCGTCCCGCCCACCGGCAGCGGCGGCACGCTCAGTCCGGCCACCCCGCGCACCAGGTCCGGCCGGAGGGCGGCGGTGGCCCAGGCGACCGGCGCGCCCCAGTCGTGGCCGACCACCACGGCCCGCTCCTCGCCCAGCGCGCCGATCAGCGCGGTGACGTCGCCGACCAGGTGCAGCAGGGAGTAGGCGTCCACGTCCTTCGGCTGCGCGCTGCGGGCGTAGCCGCGCTGGTCGGGGGCGACCACCCGGTACCCGGCCTCGGCGAGCGGCCCGAACTGGTGCCGCCAGGAGTACCAGCTCTCCGGGAAGCCGTGCAGCAGCAGGACCAGCGGCCCCTCACCCTGTTCCGCGAGGTGCAGCCGGACCCCGTTCACCTCGACGTGGCTGTGCTTGATCGCGTCGTTCAACTCCCGCTCCAGATCCGGTCGACAGGTCCGTCGCGAGCCTCCTGCCCGGCGGTGCGGGCCCGCAACCCCAGCAGCTTCCGCCCCGGGCGACGACACGGCGGGAGAACGGCGGCGGCCCGGCGCCAGAACGACGGCAAGCAGCCGAGGCCGCCCCGGAACTCCGGGACGGCCTCGGCCTCAGGCGTACGCGCTGAACTGGTTGAGCGTCAGTTCACCGTGTAGCTGTAGGGAATCGCCGCGAGCACCGCACCGGTGGTGCCGAGGCTGTTGTTGGCGGTGGCCACGAAGGTCGGGCCGGACACCAGGTAGAGCACACCCTTGACCGTGCTGCCCTTCGGGCCGGTCGGGGTGACGGTCACCTGCAGCGAGCCGGTGGCGCCGGGGGCGACGGTCACCGGGGCGGCGGCAGCGGCCTTGGCGTCCACCGCGGAGGCGTACGGGTCACCGGTGCTGGAGGTCAGCGCCGGGTCGAACGCCAGGGTGTGCGCGGTGGCGGTGATGGTGGAGGTGCCCTTCGGCGCGCCGGCGGGGCCGAACGGGCCGATCTGCTGGACGAAGGTGCTCCAGCCACCGGGGACGACCGGCTGCTCGGCGGTGCCCTTGGAAGTGGCGACCGAGATGGCGGAGCCGTCCTGGGCCTTCTTCAGGTCACCGAAGAGGTCCGGCGAGGCGGTGGTGGCGCTCAGCTCGATCTGCGCCGGCGTCGAGGACGCCGCCACGGCCTTGAGCTGGTCGGTGCCCGGGGGCACCAGGAAGCTCGGCACCGAGGAGGTCAGGCTCAGCGGCAGGTTGACGCTGGCCGAGGCACCCTGCGGCACCAGCGGCAGGTCGACGCGCTTGTCGAGGCGGCCGTCGGCCGCGATCGACTGGGTGGCGACCGTGTTGTTGGTGTAGTTCACGTTGACGGTGACCGGCTTGCCGGCCGCCAGCTTGGTCTTCGCGTCGTTCGGGAGACCGGCCGCGGTGGCCTGGTTCTGGTTGAACGCGATGGTGCCGGCGAAGTCCTGCGAGAGCTCCTGGCCGCTGACCGGGCCGAGCACGTTCAGGACGAAGCGCCAGTGGCCCTCGGCCGGGTTGACCGTGGTGGCCGAGACGCCGTTGGTGGAGGCCGTCACGTTGCCCTGGGCGTCGAACAGGGCGTTGCCCTCGATGTCGACCGGGGTGCCGTTCGGGCTGATCAGGGCGCCCTGCATGAACAGGTTCGCGTCCTTGGCGACGGTGACGCCGACCCGCAGGTCCTTCTGGCCCTTCGGGACGTCGAAGCCGTAGGCGAACATCTGGGTCGGCGAGGAGCCGCGGCCGTTGCCACCCGTGATGGTGCCGGTGAAGGCGCCCTTGCCGTCCTTGACCGGGACGAGGCTGCGCAGCACGACCGGAACGCTGGTGCTGTTGCCGTTCGAGCTGGAGACGACGACCGCCTCGCTGCTGTCGCCGCTGGTCGCGGGGACGGTGAGCTGGGCCTTGAGGGTCTTGGTCTCACCCGGCTGCAGGTCGGTGGTGTTCGGGCTCACCGCGCCGGCCGGAACCGCGCGCTGGGTGGAGGTGCCGAGCTGGACGTCGCCGGTGTAACCGGCCTTGCCCGCCGGGGTGTAGAGGACCGCGGTCCACTCGCCGGCCACCGGGTGCGCGACGTCGACCAGGCCGTAGTTGGCCGGGGTGGCGCCGCCCTGCGGACGGGTGTTGGTCTCGAAGCGGCCCGACGGGTCGAGCAGCGTCATGCGGACCACGGGACCGTTGGTGACCGGGTTCGGGCCGCCGTGCCAGGCGATCGAGGCCGCGAGGCGGTCGGCACCGGCCGGAACGGTGAACTTGACCTGCTTCTGCACCCAGTCGGCACCGTTGGTGGCGTACTTGAAGGTGTCGGTCGAGGCCGAGTCCAGCTTGACGGTCTGCTGGTTGTTCGCCTGCGGCGCGAAGCTGCGGGTGGTGGCGCTCACCGACTGCGGCTCGTCACTGGTGTTGGTGACGGAGACGTCGGTGGTGTGGGTCGAACCGGGGGCACCGGAGATGCTCACCTGGCCGGTGTTCACCACGACGGTGCGGGCACCGTCGGTGCCGTCGCCGTCGTCGTAGCCGCGGGCGGCCTCGACGGCGGCCCGGACGTTCAGCAGACCGGCGCCCTGCTCCTCGGCGGGGACGCCGAGGTCGGTGGCGGTGCCGGTGATGAACTTCTTCACCAGCGCCGGGGACGGCGAGTCGCCGCCGTGGGTGTCGCGGTAGGCCTGGATGACCAGGGCCGCGGCGCCGGTGACGAACGGCGCGGCCTGGCTGGTGCCGCCGAAGGGCTGGATGTTCGAGCCCTTGCCGTTGAAGTTGGTGCAGTCCGCGTACTTGGAGGTGTCGGCGGTGCACAGCGCCCAGTCCGACTCACCCGGCGCGACCAGGTCCAGCGTCCGGCCGGCCATGGTGAAGCCACCCGAGGACAGCGCGGAGATCCGGCTGTTGTTCCAGGTCCCGTTGGAGAACTTGGAAGCCGCGTAACCGGTCTGCTGGTAGTTCTGGTTGTCCGTCGACGCGCCGACCGAGATCACGTACGGGTCGGTGGCCGGGGTACCGATGGTGCCGCTGAGGCCCGCGTCACCGGTGGAGACGGCGACGGTGACACCGGCCTTGACGGCCTGCTCGTTGAAAAGCGCGATGGTGTCGTGGGCGCCGCTGTCCGGGGTGACGTTGCCGCCGAAGGACTCGTTCAGCACGTCCACGTGGGCGACCCGCACCGCGTAGTCGATGGACTGCAGGATCGACGAGTTGGACATCATCTCGCCGCCGGCCTTCAGCGCGACCAGGTCGGCGTCCGGGGCGAGGCCGCGGATGTTGATGTTGCAGCCGGCCGGCAGCGGGTGCGAGGCGTTGACGAACTGCGAGACGTCGTAGGTCTGACGGCCCTGGGCGATGACCGCCGAGGCGTCGCCGAAGGCCTCGGCGCCACCGCTCGGCGCGTCCCAGCCCTCACCGGAGAAGTCCTGGTGGTCGACCACGGCGTGCGAACCGTCGGCCCGGATGAAGTCCGGGTTGTTCGGGTCGAGCGCGTCGGCGATGTAGGCGACCTTGACACCCTTGCCGGTGGCGAGCTTCTCCGCACCGGGGTTGCCGTTGCCGCTGTAGGCGTGGACCGAGTAGAGGCCCTCGGGCTCCAGCAGCGGCTTGGACGGGTCGGAGGGGCAGACCGTGTTGGTCGCGTTCTCCTGGGAGGCCTGGCCGTTGCTGCCCGTAACGGCCTTCGAGGCGTCGGCGGACTTGCCGGACGTCGCAGCCGCGGCGTCGGCCTTCTTCGCGGTGGTCCCGGCGACCGGGGCCACCTGCACCTGGGTGTCCGCAACCACGGCGGCGACCGCCGGGTCGGCCTGCAGCGACGCGCGCTCCGCCGGGCTGACCGTGGCGGAGAAGGCGTTGCCGACCACGAAGCTCTTGACGTTGGTACCGCCGCTGGCCTTGACCTTGTCCAGCAGCGGCGCCTGCGAGCTGGCGGTCTTCTGCTGACGTGCGCCGAGGTGACCGTGGTCGGCCGGGGCGTCCGCTATCTGGTCCTTCAGGATCACGATCACCGGCGCCGGCGACCCGTCCGAGGACGCCGCCTGGGCGTTCTGCGGATCCTGGGTCGGGGCTGCGCTCGCGATGGTCCCGAGGCTCAGGACCATGGACGCGGCGGTAACGGTGACGGCGGCTGCTAGCTGGGTCTTGCGCCAGCCGATCAATGGACATCCTTTCGTCTGATGAGACGTCAGGTTGCACGGCTGAGCGTAACCGGATCCTGGTCGGACGCATGGTTGCTCCGGACCGCGCGTCCCGACAGCGGACGCATTCCAGCGCATCCGCCACGACCACGACAAGGGGTCAAAAACCCATCAGAAAGTAAAAATAACCATCGGAAAGTAAAATACACAGTATAAATCCGGCCGAGTCCGCCCCTTTTTCACCGATCAGAGCCGGTCGGAGAACGGTGAGAACTGACCGATCCACCTGCAAAAACTTCCCGTGGCGAACACTGGCCACAGGCGGAACATCGCCACCTACAGCCAACTTGTCGACAACGTGACCCTTCCTTCCCTGTCGATCGCGATCGAAACAGCGGTCGGCCCGATACACGGACCGGGCGGCCGGGGAGTTCAATCGACTCCCCGGCCGCCCGGGTGTTTCGTCATCGGATGCGAGGCGACTCAGGTGTGCGGTTCAGGAGTACGGCTCAGGTCTGCGGTTCAGGACCGCGATTCAGCAGCGCGGGTCAGGAAGTGGCCGCCAGCCGCTCCTGAGCGTCCGCCAGGTCCTCGGCCGTCGGGGCGTCGTCCTGGGTCAGCCGGTGGCGCCAGTACCCGGTGAAGTCGATGGACTCCTTCGGCACCCCCCGCTCCTCCACCAGCCACCGGCGCACCGCCCGTACCGCCCCCGCCTCCCCGGCCAGCCAGACGAAGGGCCGGCCGCCCGGCAGCACGCCACCTCGGAACGCCCCGGTCAGCAGGGTGCCCGGGGCCGCGCCGTCGCGGTACAGCCACTCCACCTCCAGGCCGGCGCGGGTCGGCAGCTCCTGACGCTCCGCCCGGTCCGCCACCTCGATCCAGGCGTACGCCCGCACCCCGGCGGGCAGCGCCTCCAGCAGCGTCGCCATGGCCGGCAGCGCGGTCTCGTCGCCGGCCAGCAGCACCCAGTCGGCCGCCGCCGCGGCCTCGGTGAGCGGCACCGGCGGGGCGTACAGCGCGGAGGGGCCGACCAGGCCGAGCCGGTCCCCCGGCACCGCCCGCAGCGCCCAGGAGGCAGCCGGGCCGGTGTCGCCGTGCAGCACGAAGTCGACCACGATCCGCCGGGTGCCGGGCTGCCGGCGACGCAGGGTGAAGCTGCGCAGCACCGGGCGCTCGGCCTCGGGGATCGCCAAGTAGGCCTGGTACCAGCCCATCGGGTCGTCCTGCTGGGCGGGCAGCACCGGCTCGCGCTGCCCGGGGCGCGGGAAGCAGAGCTTGAGCTGCTGGTCGGGCGCGGTGCCCACGGTGTCGGCCAGGGCCTCGGCCTCGAAGACGATCCGGGCGGTGCGCGGCGTGATCCTCTCCACCGCTACGACCTCGACGAAGCTGACGGGCAGTGTCATCGCGAAACCCCTTCGATGCGCGATCCTGATAACTTACGGCATAAAGAGTTGCTGCCGCGCGGATACTTTACGCTATAAGGAGACTTGGGATGACCGTCTACGCCGGGCAGGGCGACGCCCACCGCTCGCTCGCCCTGCTCTGGGGCCGGCCCGACGAACCGCGCACCGGGCGCAGCGGCCCGAAACCCGGCCTGAGTGTGGACGCGATCGTGTCCGCCGGAATCGCGGTGGCCGACGCCGAGGGAATGGCCGCGCTCTCCATGCGCGCCGTGGGCGAACGACTCGGCCGCACCGCGATGGCGCTCTACACCTACGTTCCCGGCAAGGCCGAACTGCTCGACCTGATGCACGACCGGGCGCTCGCCGAACTCCCCACCGGACCACCCCCGACGGACAGTTGGCGGACCGCCGTCACCGTCTGGGCCGAGCAGCTCTACGCCTGCTACCTGCGCCACCCCTGGGTGCTCCAGGTGTCCCAGGCCCGCCCCGTCCTCGGCCCGGCCGAACTCGCCGCCGTGGAGCACCTGTTGACCGCCCTGCAACCGGCCGCACTCGCCCCGGACCGGCTGCGCGGCGCGGTCGCCGCGCTCTGGCAGTTCGTCCGCGGCACCGCCGCCACCACCGCCGACGCCCGCGGCGCGGCCGCCGCCACCGGCGTCGCGGACGAGGAGTGGTGGACCACCCGCTCCGCCCGACTCGCCGAACTGGCACCGGACTTCCCCCAGCGCTACCCGCTGCTCACCGCCCTCCAGAGCACCGCCGGCGGCCCGCCCGAGGAGAGCGGGCGGGAGGCCTTCCGCACCGGGCTGGCGGTGCTCCTCGACGGGGTGGCGGCGGGAGCCGGAAGCTGATCCGGAAGCTGGGCTAACCCCGGCGGGCCGCCGGGATCGCCAGCAGGACGCCGAGCACCAGCAGGACGGCGTACCCGGCGGTCTCATGGCCGTCCGGCACCAGGAAGCGGACGAAGCCGAACAGCCGGAAACCCCCGAGCCGGTCGGCCAGCAGGCCGGAGCCGCCGCCCAGGATCAGCACGAAACCGAGGTAGCCGAGCATGGTCTTCATAGCCCCCGAGCCTAGGAACCCGCGACCGTCCGACCAACCGACTTTCGGTGCGACCCGGGCCCACCAAAGTCGCGCCCCGGGCCCCGGCCGCCCCGCCGCCCGGTGGATCCGGACGGAGCAGCAGGCACGGCGGCGACGCGGCACCGCCGGTACGTTCGCCCTGTGCAGCCAAAGCGTGTGCAGCAGAAACCACCGTCCGTCGCCAGGGTCGCGGCCGCCTCCGCCGCCTCCGCCCTGGTGCTCGCCGCCGGAGCCCCGGCGGCCCTCGCCCAGGACACCGCCGTCGGCGGGGAGCGGCTGGGCCGCCCGGCCGTCCAGGTCGCGCCGCTGGCCGGGGCGCCCGCCCTGCCCGCCGAACTGACCGGCCGCTCCTGGCTGGTCGCCGACGCCGACACCGGCGAGGTGCTCGCCGCCCGCGACGCCCACCGGCCGCTGCCGCCGGCCAGCACCCTCAAGATGCTGTTCGCGGACACCGTGCTGCCCAAGTTCGACCGCAGCGCGGAACACCAGGTCACCCCCGCCGAACTCGCCAACCTCGGCGTCGGCAGCAGCCTGGTCGGCGTCAAGGAGAACCTCCCCTACCGGGTCGAGGACCTCTGGCGGGGCGTCTTCCTCAGCTCCGGCAACGACGCCGTGCACGTCCTGGCGCACATGAACGGCGGCGTCCAGCAGACCGTCGGCGAGATGCAGGCCCGCGCCCAGTCGCTCCAGGCCAAGGACACCAGGGTGATCTCCCCCGACGGCTACGACATGGACGGCCAGGTCTCCTCCGCCTACGACCTCACCCTGTTCGCCCGCGCCGGGCTGCGCAACGCCGACTTCCGCTCCTACTGCGCCACCCGCACCGCACGCTTCCCCGGCGGCCTGGACAAGACCACCGGGCAGCGCACCACCTTCGACATCGCCAACACCGACCGGCTGCTCGGCAAGTACCCGGGCCTGATCGGCGTCAAGAACGGCTACACCACCAACGCGGGCGCCACCTTCACCGGCGCCGCCGAACGCGGCGGCCGCACCCTGCTGGTGACGGTGATGCACCCCGAAGCCCAGGGCAAGGTCTACGACGAGGCCGCCAGCCTGCTCGACTGGGGCTTCGCGGCCGTCGGCAAGGTCCAACCGGTCGGGCAGCTGGTCGACGACCTCGCCGCCCCGAAGGGCGGCGCCGGCGCCGCGGCGGGCTCGGCCGGCTCCCCGAGCGGCGGGGCCCCGCAGGCCGACGCCGACGCCGGACTGCCGCCCTGGTCCCGCCCGCCCGTCCTCGACGGCAGCGGCTCCGACCTCGGCCCCGCCCTGTGGACCGGCGCCGTGCTCGCCACCGCCCTCGCCGTCTGGGGCACCGCCCGCACCGCCGCCCGCCGCCGCGCCGCACCCGCCGCCGCCCGCCCGGCGGCCACCGCGCCCACGCCCACCGGCATCAGGTCCACCCGTATCGGCGCCACCGGCGTCGGCAGCCGCACCCCCCGCCGGCTCACCCGCCGCGTCCGCGCCCTGCTGCACGGCACCCGGCCCCGCCGCGGCCACTGACCTGCGGCCCCTCCGGGACCTCCCCGAGGGCGGGTCTGACGGCTCGCGCCCGGCGGGACCGTCAGCCACGCCCTAGACTTCCGGCCATGACCACGCCCGACCCCGCCGCCGACCGGCTCGCCCGGATCGTCAGCCTCTCCTCCGGCAGCTACCTGCTCGTCACCACCTACAAGAAGGACGGCACCCCGGTACCGACCCCGGTGTGGGTGGTCCGCGACGGGGAGGCCCTCGGCATCTGGACCGTCGCGGACTCCTGGAAGGTCAAGCGGATCCGCAACCGCTCCGACGTCCTGGTCGGCCCCTGCGACGTCAAGGGCCACCCGACCGGCGACCAGTACCCGGCCACCGCCGAACTCCTCTCCCCCGAGCGCACCGGCGCCTACCGCACCCTGCTCCGCCAGAAGTACGGCCTGCTCGGCGTGCTCACCCTGCTCGGCAGCCGGCTGCGGCGCGGCGAGCGCGGCACCGTCGGCATCCGGATCACCCTGGCGGACTGACGGCCTGCCGGGTGCGGGCCCGCCGGCGCGCCGTCAGGTGGTGCTGGTGAACCGGCGGCGGTACTCGGTGGGGGTGGTGCCCAGGTGGCGGGCGAAGGCGCGGCGGAGGGTCTCGTCGCTGCCCAGGCCGCTGTGCCGGGCGGCGGCGGTGACGCCGTATCCGTCGAGGAGGAGCTGCTGGGCGCGGTCGAGCCGGACCCGTTCGACCCAGCGGGCGGGGGTGGTGCGCAGTTCGGCCTGGAAGAGCCGGGTCAGGTGGCGGGTGCTGACGGCGGCGGTGGCGGCCATCGCGGGCAGGCTGTGGTCGGCGGCGGGGTCGGCGAGGACGGCGTCGGTGAGGGTGCGCAGCAGGGCACTGCGGGTGGGCGGGGTGGCCAGTGCCGTGGAGAACTGGGACTGGCCGCCGGGGCGCTGCATGAAGACCACGAGTTCGCGGGCGATCTCCCGGGAGATTCCGGCGCCGTGGTCGTGTTCGACGAGGGCGAGGGCGAGGTCGATGCCCGCGCTGATGCCCGCACTGGTGTGGTACCGCCCGTCGTGCACGTGCAGGGCGTCGGGTTCGACCCGGACCCGGGGGTGGCGCAGTTCGAGGGCCCGGGCATGGCGCCAGTGGGTGGTGGCGCTGCGGCCGTCCAGCAGGCCGAGCGCGGCCAGGACGAAGGCGCCGCTGCACACCGAGGCGACCCGCTCCGCCCGTCCGGCCAGGCGCTCCGCAGCGGCGAGCAGCCGCTCGTCGGGCCCCGTGGTGGCGAGGTGGTCGGCCCCGGCGACCACCAGGGTGTCCAGCGGCCCGGTGTCCCCCGGTGCGGCGGTGGCCGCGAGGACCACGCCGTTGGCGGCGGTGACGTTGCCGCCGTGCGGGGAGACCAGCGTGGTCGGGTACGGGTGGCCGAGCCGGCCGGCCTGGTGGAGGACCTCCATCGGACCGCTGACGTCGAGCAGGGTCACGCCGTCGAACACGAGGAAGGCGACCCGCCGCGTCATGTCCGGATCCGAGGGGTGGGCGTCTGAACGGACATGGTGCCAGCCTACGCCGCCGGGCGAGGGTGGAGGAGTCCACCGAGCGACTTCCCGAGGAGATGACGTCATGACCACCGGAATCACCGGAACCAGCGGAACCAGCGGAACCAGCGAGACCGTCGCGGGCGTGCGGATCCCGGACACCGCCCTGGCCCGCGAGGCGACCGAACTGGTCCGGGACACGGCCTCCCCGCTGCTCTTCGACCATTCGCGGCGGGTGTTCCTGTTCGGGGCGCTGCGCGGGGCCGAACAGGGCCTGGAGTTCGACCCGGAGCTGCTGTACGTGGGAGCGATGTTCCACGACCTCGGCCTCACCCGGCGCTTCGCCCGCACCGATCAGCGGTTCGAGATCGACGGCGCCGACGAGGCCCGCCGCTTCCTGGCCTCCCACGGCATCGCCGAGGAGCCCGCCCAGCGGGTCTGGACCGCCATCGCGCTGCACACCACCCCCGAGATCCCGCTGCACATGGCGCCGGAGATCGCCCTGGTCACCCGGGGCGTGGAACTGGACGTCCTCGGCCTCGGCTACCACGCCGTCACCGCGGAGCAACGCGCCGCCGTGACGGCCGCCCACCCCCGGCCCGACTTCAAGAACCGCATCCTCACCGCGTTCACCGAGGGCATCAGGAACCGCCCGGGGACGACCTTCGGCAATGTGAAGGCCGACGTCCTGGCGCACTTCGTCCCCGGCTTCGAGCGGGGCGACTTCGTCGAGGTGATCCGGGGCTCCGACTGGCCGGAGTGAGATCCCCCTTCACCGTGGCAGGCTTGACGGTCATGGAACATGACGAGGCCGCGCTGCCGCCCCTGCTGGTGGTGGACGGCGCGAACGTGGTCGGCTCGGTGCCGGACGGCTGGTGGCGGGACCGGCGCGGGGCCGCCGAACGCCTCCGGGACGCGCTGGTCGCGGTCGCCGCGCAGGGCCTGCCGGAGCGTCCCGGGCCGCTGGACGTGGTGCTGGTGGTCGAGGGCGCGGCCCGGGGCGTGACCGGGCTGCCGGAGGTCCGGGTGGTGTCGGCGGGCGGCAGCGGGGACGACCGGATCGTGGACCTGGTCCGCGAGGCCCGCGCCGAGGATCCGGCGCGGGCCTGCGTGGTGGTCACCGCCGACCGCGAACTGCGCGCCCGGGTCGGCGCGTTGGGCGCGGCCGTGACCGGCCCGCGGAGCGTCCGGGGCTGAGCCCGGGGTCCGGGATCCGGTCAGTGGGCAGGGCGGATCTGGAGCGCGTTGATGCCCCAGTGGACCGACGGGTCCGAGGTGTGCACGGTGAACCGGAAGTCCCGGCCGGGACGGGCGGGTATCTCCACCGAGCCGACGCCGACGGAGTCGGCCGGGCATCGCACCGCGAAGTCGGCCGGGGCGGCGGCCGGACGTGGGAATCCGGAGGCGGCGGGAACCAACCGTTCCGGCCGTCCGACTGGTGGGGCGTGAGTGCGAAGTCGCCGGGTGTCCGGCCGTTGAGTGTGCTGGTGGGGTTCGTCCTGCTGCTGGTGGTGGTGTTCGTGGTGGCGTACGCGGTGGGGAGGCAGGTGGGGCCGGTGGCGCCGGGGCTGACGCCGGGCCCGGGTGGCGGGGCTTCGCCCGGGATGGGTGGGCACGACATGGGCGGGATGCGATGAGCCCGGCCGTGGGTGCGGAGGCCGGGGAGCTGGTGTCCACCGACCTGGCGGTCGGCGGGATGACCTGCGCCGCCTGCGTGGGCCGGGTGGAGAAACGGCTGGGCCGGATCGACGGCGTGACGGCCGGGGTGAACCTGGCCACCGGCCGGGCCCGGGTGCTGCACCCGGCCGGGGTGTCCGTCGAGGAGCTGGTCGCGGCGGTGGAGCGGGCCGGTTACACCGCCGAGCCGGCGCCCGCCGGGGTGCCGGCCGGGATCGCCGCCGAGGAGCCGGACGAGCGGTGGCGGCTGCTGCTGACCGCCCTGTCGGCCGTCCCGGTGCTGGTCCTGTCGATGGTGCCGGCGCTGCAGTTCACCGCCTGGCAGTGGGTCTGCTTCGCGCTGGCCGTGCCGGTGGTGACCTGGGGCTCGGCGGGCTTCCACCGCCGGGCCCTGCAGGGGCTGCGGCATGCCGCGGCGACCATGGACACCCTGGTCAGCCTGGGCGTGGTGGCCTCCTTCGGCTGGTCGGCGTACGCGCTGTTCCTGGGCGGGGCCGGGCAGTTGGGCATGCGGATGCCGTTCTCGCTGACCGCCGACGGCGCGGCACACGTGTACCTGGAGGCGGCGGTCGGCGTGCCGCTGTTCGTGCTGGCCGGGCGGCTGTTGGAGGGCCGGGTGCGCCGGCGCAGCGGTTCCGCGCTGCGGGCGCTGGCCGAGCTGGGCGCCAAGCAGGTGTGCGTCCGGGCGGAGGGCGGCGACGAGCGCCTGATGCCGATCGAACTCCTGCTGCCGGGGCAGGAGTTCGTGGTGCGGCCGGGTGAGCGGGTGGCCACCGACGGGGTGGTGCTCGAAGGGGGTTCGGCGCTCGACCTGAGCCTGCTGACCGGGGAGAGCGTGCCGGTCGAGGTCGGGCCCGGGGACCGGGTGGCGGGTGCGACGGTGAACGTCGGCGGCGCGCTGGTGGTGCGGGCCACGGCCGTCGGCGCGGACACCCAGCTGGCCCGGATCACGGCGCTGGTGGCCGACGCCCAGGCGGGCAAGGCCCGGGCGCAGCGGCTGGCGGACGCGGTGGCCGGGGTGTTCGTGCCCTGTGTGCTGACGATCGCGGTGTGCGTGCTGGGGTTCTGGCTGGGCGCGGGCGCGGCCCCGCAGGCGGCGGTGACGGCGGCGGTGGCCGTGCTGGTGGTGGCCTGCCCGTGCGCGCTGGGCCTGGCCACCCCGACGGCGCTGCTGGCGGCGACCGGCCGGGGCGCCGAGCTGGGCGTGCTGGTGCGCGGTCCGGAGGTGCTGGAGAGCCTGCGCCGGGTGGACACCGTGGTGGTGGACAAGACCGGCACGCTGACCACCGGCCGGATGGAGCTGACGACGGTGACCGTCGCCGAGGGCTGCGCCGAGGAGGAGGTGCTGCGGCTGGCGGGCGCGGTCGAGCACCGCTCGGAGCACCCGATCGGACGGGCCGTCGCGGCCGCCGCCCGGGAGCGCTGCGGGGCCCTGCCGCCGGTGGACGGCTTCGCGGCCGCGACCGGCCTCGGGGTGTCCGGCACCGTCGAGGGCCGGGCGGTCCGGGCCGTCCGCCCGGACGGCACCGAGCTGCCCCCGGGGCTCTCCGGGGCGGTGGCGGCGGCCGGGGCGGCGGGCCGTACCGCCGTACTGGTGGAGCTGGACGGGCGGGCCGCGGCCGTGCTGGAGGTCGGCGACACGCTGCGCTCCGGCAGCTGGCGAGCGCTCCACCGGCTGCGCGGGATGGGCCTGGAGACCGTCCTGCTGACCGGTGACGGCCCGGGCGCGGCCCAGGCCGTGGCCGATGAGCTGGGCATCCGGCAGGTGCACGCCTCGGCCTCGCCGGAGCGCAAGGCCGAGGTGGTGGCCGAACTGCGGGCCGCCGGACGGACGGTGGCGGTGGTCGGCGACGGCGTCAACGACGCGGTCGCGCTGGCCTCGGCCGACCTCGGGGTGGCGTTGGCCTCCGGCAGCGACGCCGCGATCGGCGCGGCCGGGCTGACCCTGGTGCGCGGCGAGATCGAGGCGGTGGTGGACGCCGTGCGGCTGGCCCGGCAGACCCTCGCCACGATCCGGGCCAATCTGCTGTGGGCCTTCGGCTACAACCTGGTGCTGATCCCGCTGGCGGCCGTCGGGCTGCTGAACCCGATGCTGGCGGCGGTCGCGATGTCGCTCAGCTCCCTGCTGGTGGTGGGCAACAGCCTGCGGCTGCGCACCTGGGAGCCGGGGCGCGGGCAGCGCAAGGGGGGCCGGCGATGACGGCCCCGGAACCCGTCGAGCGGCTGAACCGCCTGAACCGGCTGAACCGGCTGGACCGGCTCAAGGTGGTCGGCCCGCCGGTCGGCGCGGCGGCCCTCGCCCTGGTCCTGCTCACCGGCTGGACGGCGGTCGGCGGCGCCGGCCGCCCCCGCCCGGTGGAGGCCGGCGCCGGCTGGGTGCTGCTGCCGGCGACGGGCGCGGCCTCGGCCACCGCCGCCTTCTTCACGGTCCGCAACCCGGGCGACGTGCCCGACGAACTGACGGGCGCCAGCTGGGAGTTCGGCAGTCCCATCACCCTCAAACGCCATCTGCACCAGGGCGCGGCGGGCCGTTGGGAGCCGGCCGCCGCGCTGCCCGTCCCCGGCCGGGGCGAACTGGCGATGTCCCCCGAGGACGCCGACCTGATGATCGCCGCCCCACCCCCGCTACGGCCCGGCCAGCGGGTGACCTTCACCCTGACCTTCCGGCACAGCCCGCCGCTGCGGCTGGCGGCCGAGGTCCGGTCAGCGGCCGACCGGCCGCGCTGAACCCCCGCACGGGGCGGCCCGCTCGGGCGGCCGGGCCGTTGGTCGCCCGGCCGACCGGCCGACCGGCCGTCACCCGTGCGGGACGACCGCCACCGGCGCCTCGGCGTGGTGCAGCGCCGCGTGGGCGACCCGGCCGAGCCGGGGGCCGAGCTCGATCGGACGGTGGCGCCGGCCGACGACCACCAGCGCGGCCCCGGCGGAGGTCTCCACCAGGCCGCGCGCGGCGCCCAGCCGGACGTCCTCGACCACCTCGACGGCCGGGTGCCGCTCGCGCTGTCCGGCCAGGGCGAGCGACAGCAGCTTCGCCTCCAGGGCCTCCAACTGCTCGATCTCGCCCGCCGGGACGGCCCCGCCCGCGTAGCCGAACAGCGGCGGCAGGTCCCAGCCGTGCACGGCCCGGACCGGGGCACCGCGCAGGGCGGCCTCCCGGAAGGCGAAGGCGAGCACCTCCTCCTCGGGTGCGTGGGCGTCGACGCCGACCACCACCTCGCCGGAGCCCGCGGAGCCGGTCTCCCGCACCACGACCACCGGCGCGCCGCTGCGCCCGGCCACCGCCATGCTGACCGAGCCGAGCAGCAGCCCGGTGAAGCCGCCGCGCCCGCGCGAGCCGAGCACCAGCAGGCCAGCATCGGCGGCGGCGGTCAGCAGTCCGTCCACCGGGGCGTCCAGCACCGCGTCGGTGGCCACGGTCAGTTCGGGGTGGCGGGCGCGGATGCCGTCGGCGGCCTCGGTCAGGATGCGCTGGGCGGCGGCGGGCAGGTCGTCGGATTCGGCGAAGGAGGACACGCCGTCGGTCAGCCACGGCCAGGCGTGCACCAGGCGCAGCGGGGCCCCGCGGCGCTGCGCCTCCTCGGCGGCCCACTGGGCGGCGGCGGTGCTCTCCGGTGAGCCGTCGACCCCGGCCACCACGGTTGACGTCATGTGAGTTCCTCCACTGGTTCGGCGCCGGGACCGGTGCGCTCTGACGCCCCGTCCGCGCTGCTCTGTTCCCACCCTGTCGCCCTTCGGCGGCCCGCCGCCAGAGGCCGCAAGCCCTCCGTCCACGGGACGAAAGGCCCCCCGCCGGAACATTACGGGCGACCCCGGCCTCCACCCGGCCGACACCCGGGCACTACCGTGGGGACACGGCGTTCCCGCTGGTCGGACGACCCCCGGTGTCGGCCCGGGCCGACACCGGGCGGGCCGGTCAGGGCACGAACGGGGCGGTCAGGGCGCGAACGGAGCGGGAACGGGCACGAACGGGCGCGAACGAGGAGGACAGCGGTGGGCGGAGCGGACGGCAGTGCGGCGGGCGGCGGCGCGCGGATGCCCCGGCTGCGCCTGGACGAGCTGCTGGAGGAGCTCCAGTGGCGGATCGACGCGGCGCGCGGGACTCAGAACCGGGTGCACAGCCTGCTGGAGGCGGTGCTCGCGGTCGGCCGGGAGCTGGACCTCGCCCAGGCGCTGCACCGGATCGTGGAGGCCGCCGTCGACCTGGTGGACGCCCGCTACGGCGCGCTGGGCGTGATCGGGCCCGACGGTCACACCCTGTCGCAGTTCCTGACGGTGGGTCTGTCGGACGGAGAGATCGAGGAGATCGGCCCGCCGCCCTCCGGCCGGGGCATCCTCGGCGAGCTGATCCACCGTCCGCAGCCACTGCGCTGCCCGGTGCTCTCCGACCACCCGGCCTCGGTCGGCTTCCCGCCCGGCCACCCGCCGATGCACACCTTCCTGGGGGTGCCGGTGCGGGTGCACGGCGAGGTGTTCGGCAACCTCTACCTGACCGACAAGCGCGGCGGGCTGGACTTCGACGAAGACGACGAGGCCGTGATCGCCACCCTGGCGGTCGCGGCCGGGGTCGCCATCGACAACGCCCGACTGTACGAGGAGGCGCAGCTGCGCCAGCGCTGGCTGCGGGCGAGCACCGAGATCACCCGCAGCCTGCTGTCGGGCGCGCCGCGCCTGGAGGTGGTCGAGCTGATCGCCCGCCGGGCCCGGGAGATCGCCGGCGCCGAGCTGGCGGACGCCTCGGTGGCGCTGGCCGGTCCGGAGGAGCGGGCCGAGGAGCTGGCGGTGGAGGTCGCGCTCGGTGCCGAGCCGGCCGCGCGGCTGGGGGTGACGGTGCCGGTGGACGGCACGCTCTCCGGCGCCGCGTACGCCTCCGGTTCGCCGGTCACCAGTGACGAACTGGCCGCCGACGCCCGCTTCCCGGCCGGCCCGGCGGGCCGCTTCGACGGTCTGGGCCCGGCCGTCGCGGTGCCGCTGGGCACCGGCCCCGGGTACGGGCGGGGCGTGCTGCTGCTGGCCCGGGCGCAGGGGCAGCCGGCCTTCGGGCCGGAGGAGACCGGCCCGCTGCTGGGCTTCGCCGACCAGGCCGCGCTGGCCCTGGAACTGGCCGAACGGCGGCGCGACGCCGAGCAGTTGAACCTGCTGGAGGACCGCGACCGGATCGCCCGGGACTTGCACGACCTGGCCATCCAGCGGCTGTTCGCCACCGGAATGACGCTGCAGAGCGCGGGCCGGTTGATCGAGAGTCCGGCCGCCGCCGACCGGGTCGCCCGCGCGGTGGCGGACCTGGACGAGACCATCAAGATCATCCGCTCGACCATCTTCGGCCTGCGTGCCCACAGCGAACCCGACCGCGGGCTGCGCGCCCGCGCCACCCGGGCCGTCACCGAGGCCCAGGGCCCGCTCGGCTTCGCTCCCCGGCTGAGCATGGAGGGCCTGCTGGACACCGACGTCCCGCAGGAGCTGGCCGCCCACGTGGTCGCCGTCCTGGCGGAGGCGCTCAGCAACGCCACCCGGCACGCCCGGGCCACCCGGGTCGAGGTCACCCTGCGCGCCCTGGCCGGGCGGGTGGTGCTCACCGTCGCGGACGACGGGGTGGGCATCCCGGAGGGCGGCCGGCGCAGCGGGCTGCGCAACCTGGCCGAGCGCGCCGAACGGGTGGGCGGAGCCTTCACCCACGGCCCGGCGGACGGCGAGGGCGGTGGCACCCGGCTGGTGTGGGAGGCCCCGCTCGGCTCGTAGCGGCCGTCCGACGACTCCCGCCGCCGTACGGGGGAACTCCGCCACCGCCGCCGCGCCGTGCTCCCGGCGCCGGCTCGGGCCGCCCCTAGCCTGCTCGCGTTCCCCCTCCCGCTCCTGCCCGGCCGGGCGACGAGCGGACGAGCTGACGAGCACGAGGACGGCCGATGGCCCACGAGTCACCCGCGACCGCAGCCCCGCCCCCGGGCACCGCCGAGGTCCCGTCCGCGCCGCCGCCCGGCGGGGCGGTGACGGCGCTGCGGATCGCGGTCGCCGCTGCCGGTGCGCTGCCCGCCGTGGTGCTGCGGCTGGCCGGGATCCACCCCGCACCGGTGCCGGGGATGCTGCTGTTCGGCCTCGGGGTGCTGTCGGCGGCGCTGCTGCTGATGTGGGCGGCGGAGACCGCCCGGGCGGACATCTCCGGACCGCTGGCGCTCGCGCTGCTGGCCTTCATCGCGGTGCTGCCCGAGTACGCCGTCGACCTCTGGTTCGCCTACACGGCCGGCACCCGCCCCGAGTACGCCGCCTACGCGGCCGCCAACATGACCGGCGCCAACCGGCTGCTGGTCGGCGTCGGCTGGCCGCTGGTCGCGCTGGCCGCGTACTTCGCCGCCCGCCGCCGGGGGATCGCCCCGGGGATCGTGCTGCGCGAGCACCGCCGGATCGACACCGCGTTCCTGGGCGCCGCCGCCCTGGTGGCGTTCGTGATGCCGGCGACCCGGCGGATCTCCTGGGTACTCTCGGTGGTGCTGATCGCCTGGTACGCCTACTACCTGTTCCGGATCAGCCGCTGCAGCGAGACCGACGAGGAGGAACTCGTCGGCGTCCCGGCCCGGTTGGCGCTGCTTCCGGCCCAGCGCCGCCAGGCCGTCACCGTCCTGGTGTTCACCGCGGCCGCCGCCGTGGTCTTCGCCTGCGCCGAGCCGTTCGCCACCTCGCTGGTCGACGCCGGCTCCTCGCTCGGCATCGACCGCTTCCTGCTGGTGCAGTGGCTGGCCCCGCTGGCCTCCGAGGCGCCCGAGCTGATCGTCGCGGTGGTCTTCGCCTGGCGGCTGCGCGGCGACGACGGCCTGGGCGCACTGCTCTCCAGCAAGGTCAACCAGTGGACGCTGCTGATCGGCTGCCTGCCGCTCGCCCACCTGCTGGGTGGCGGCCCCGCCTCGCTCCCCCTGGTGGAACGCCAGGTGGACGAGGTGCTGCTGACCGCCGCCCAGACCGTCCTCGCCGTCGTCCTCCTCCTCGACCTCCGCTTCCTCCCTTGGAAGGCCGCCCTGCTGCTGGTGCTGTTCGCCGCCCAGTTCGCGCTGCCCGGCGAGTCCTCCCGGCTGGTGCTCAGCTGGGTGTACCTCGGCCTGGCGCTTCCGCTGCTGGCTCTGCGCCTGCGTGAACTGCCGCCCACCGTACGGGCCTTGGCGGGCCGGATCGCGGGCGATCCGCACTGACCGCACTGACCGCACCGACCCCTGACGGCCGCGCCGGCGAGCGCAGGAAGCGAGCATCGCCCCGCTCCGTTCCGAGTGGTAGTCAAGCGAACGGCGGGCGGCGGGGCAAGTGGTGCGCGTGGATCCGCCGGAACCCGGGGCCCGCTGTGAAGATGGCAGCCCGTCAGACCCGCTTGTCGGCATCGTCCCTACCCGAACGAAGGGACCGACCGGGAGTGGTTCACAGTTCCGCCACGGAGCCTTGGAAGAACACCCTCAACATCCATTGTCGCCACGCATGTTCGAAGGTAGAGTCGCCGTTCGCCGAGCACGGATGAGCAGTTCTCAGCGCATTTGGGGCGGGCATGTCAAATAATCACGGTTCCCTCCAGGTCGCCCCCGACCTACTTGACGTGTTCAGTGATATCGCACGTCGAAATCCCCTTCGTCCGGCGATCGTCCACAACGGACGCGCCCTCACCTACCACCGCCTCCAGGAGGCGGTGAACGCCCTGGCCACGCGCCTGGGCCCGGATCCCGGCACGGTCGCCGTGCCGGCCGTCCACGCACCGGAAACGGTGGTCGCACTTCTCGGCGTGCTGACCGCCGGGGGCACCTATTGCCCCATCGATCCGGCATTCCCGGCGGCCCGCCGACACGCCATGGCGGCGGCCGCGCGATGCCGTACCGCGGTGTCCGCGGGCTCCCCCGACCTCCTCCAACTCGACATCCGATTAGTGGAGTTACCAGACCCATCAAAAAACTCCGGGGACCCCCCGGGAAGCCCCCCGGCACACCCGCCCGGGGCAGGCCCGGAACAACCGGCCTACATTCTCTTCACGTCGGGTTCGACCGGGCAGCCGAAACCCGTCCTGACACCCCGCCGGGCCGTCTCGGCCACCGCCCACGCCCTGGGCGGGCTGTTCCGGCTCACCCCCGAGGACCGGGTGCTCCAGTTCGCCTCGCTCAACTGGGACACCTGCTTCGAGGAGATCCTCCCGACCCTCGCCACGGGCGCGACCCTGGTCATCGACCGGGACGCGCACAGCGGCTCCTTCCCCCGGTTCCTGCGGCTGGTCGAACGCGAGCGGATCACCGTGCTCGACCTGCCCACCGCCTTCTGGCACGAACTGGTCCACCACCTGGTCGACTCCGGCGACCGGCTTCCGCCCTGCCTGCGCCTGCTGGTCATCGGCGGAGAGGCCGCCGCGCCCGCCAGACTGGCCGACTGGGCCCGGCTGCCGACCAGGGGGATCCGGCTGCTCAACACCTACGGCTGCACCGAAACCACCCAGATCACCCATGCCGTGGACCTCGCCGGCCCACTGGCCCCCGGGCGGAGCTGGGACGGCACCGCCCGCGCGCCGATCGGCCGCGCCCTGCCGCACGTCGTCGAACGCCTCGGCGAGCAGGGCGAGTTGCTGATCGGCGGCCCGTCCCTCGCACTCGGCTACCTCGGCCTGCCCGAGGCCGGCGCGGCGCGGTTCACCACCCTGGACGGCGAACGGTTCTTCCGTACCGGCGACCGGATGAGCCGCGACCCGGACGGACTGCTCACCCACCAGGGCCGTCTGGACGGCGAGTTGAAGGTCCGCGGCATCCGGGTGGACCCGGCCGAGGTGGAGGCGCACCTGACCGGCCACCCGGACGTCACCGCCGCCGCCGTCACCGGCGTCACCACGGCCGGCCGCACCACCCTGGTCGCGTACGTGGTGGCCCGCCCGTACGCCGCCTCCGCCGAGCTGGACCGCGAACTGCTGCGCCACCTGCGGGCGCGCGTCCCCGGCCACCTCGTGCCGGGCCGGATCACCCTGGTACCCGCCCTGGTGCACACCCCGAGCGGCAAGGTCGACCGGACCGGCTGCCACCTGCGCTACGCGGGCTCCCCCGACAGGTCGAAGGAGACCTCCCCATGAGCACCGACCTCACCTCCCCCGCCGGCACCCAGACCCTGGTGGCCGTCTTCCGGCGCGTGCTGGAACGCGAGGACGTCACCGCCGACTCCGACTTCTTCGACCTGGGCGGCGACTCCCTGGTCGCCACCCGGGTGCTCAGCGCCGTCGCCCGCGCCCACGGCGTCGAGCTGACCTTCGACGACTTCCTGCTCGCACCCACCCCGGCCGGCCTCGCCCAGCGCATCGCGGCCGCCGCGTGAACGAGGACCACAGACGTACCACCGTCGTGGTCGGCGCCGGCCTGGCCGGCCTCACCGCGGCGACCGGACTGGCCGCCCGCGGGTACGCCGTCACCGTCCTGGAGGCCCGGGACCGGGTCGGCGGACGCACCCACGGCATCGAGGCCGCCCCCGGCGTCCTGGTCGACGCCGGGGCCGCCTACCTCGGCGACCGGCACACCGAACTGCTGGCCCTGGCTGCCGACTTGGGGCTCAAGACCACCCCCACCATGATGCTCGGCGCCAGCCGCTTCGCCCTCACCCGGCACGACGGCTCCGCCGAACCCGCCACCCGGGACGGCCGGTTCCCCCCGCTCGACGCCGTCGCCCTCGGCGACCTCTTCGAGCGACTGGCCGAACTCACCGACACGGTACGGCCGGAGGCCCCCTGGCTCACCCCGGACGCCGAACGGCTGGACGCCCTGACCGTCGCCGAGTGGGCCGAGCGGCACCTCACCCACCCGGACGCCCGGCTCTTCCTCCCGCTCTTCCTCGGCGAGATGTGCGCCGCCGACCCGGCCGACCTCTCCGTCCTGCACCTCGCCTTCTACCTGCGCTCCGGCGGCGGCCTGCGCTACCTCAACGCCTTCGCCGGCGGCGCCCAGCAGGACCGGATCGACGGCGGCGCCCACCAGCTGTGCGAGCGGCTGGCCGAACCGCTGGGCGCCCGGGTCCGGCTGGGCGAGGCGGTCCGGGCCGTCCACCAGGACGACCGGGCGGTGACGGTGCACACCGACCGGGGCGCCTACCGGGCGGACGTCGCGGTGCTGGCGCTGCCGCCCCTGCTCGCCGACACGATCGCCTACCAGCCCCCGCTGCCCGCGCCCCGGGCCGGGGAGCGCACCACGCGCGGCTGCGCGATCAAGGTCCACCTGGTCTACCCGTCCCCGCTCTGGCGCGAGCACGGCCTCTCCGGCTGGTCGGTCAACGCCCGGGGGCCGCTGCTCTCCACCGTGGACGACTCGCCCGGGAGCGGCTCACCCGGGAGCGGCTCATCCGGGGACGACTCGCCTGGGGGCTACTCCTCCGGGGACTGCTCCTCCGGGGCCTGCTCACCGGCGGACGGGATCGGCGTGCTGACCGGCTTCGTCACCGGCGCCGAGGCCCACCGCTTCGGCGCGCTCACCCCCGAGCGGCAGCGCGCCGAGGCCGTCGAGCAGGCCGCGCGGCTGTTCCCGATGCTCCCCGAGCCGCTCGGCGTCCACGTCACCGACTGGGTCAACGACCCGTTCAGCCGGGGCTGTTACGCCGCCCTGCTGGGGCCCGGTGACTGGATCCGGACCGGCCCGACGCTGACCGCGCCGCACCAGCGGGTGCACTGGGCCGGCACCGAGACCAGCACCGCGTTCTTCGGCCTGATGGAGGGCGCGATCCGCTCCGGCCACCGGGTGGTCGCCGAGGTCCTCGCCCGCGGCTGAGCCCGCGTCCCCTCCCCCGGCCCCACCTCCCCCTCACCCTCACCCTCACCATCCCCCCAGGCGCCCGTCCCACGAGGCCGCGCGTCCGGCACCCCACGCCCGGAGACCGCCATGAGCGACCAGACCCCCATCACGCCCCTCGCCGCCCGCGAGCGGCTGATGACCGAGCCCGCCCTCGGGGCCGGCAACTTCCTCGACCACGCGGTCGCGGCGAACCCCCACCGGTCCGTCCCGTTCGTCTTCACCCACCGCACCGACCACCGCGGCGAGGTCGTGCTGCGCGGCCACAGCCTGCTCGACCTGGTCGCCCTGCGCGACCGCTACGCCGCCTGGTACCACGCCAACGGGGTGCGCCCCGGCGAGCCGGTCGCCGTGGTGGTCGGCGAGGGCCTGGAGCCGCTGCTGCACTTCCTCGCGCTCACCTCGCTCGGCGCCGTCCCCGCGCTGGTCAACGACGCGATGCGGCACGACGTGCTGGTGCGCTACCTGGACCACGTCGGCGTGGTCGGCGTGGTCGCCGACGACACCACCCGGCTCGCCGCCGCCTACCGCCAGGACCCGCAGCGGCGCCCGCGCTTCCTCGCCCTGGCCGCCGAGGTGCGGGCCTTCGACGCCGCCGCCGTCGACCTGCCCGCCGGCCACCCGTACCGGCACGCCGACGACGACGTGGTGGCGCTGATCCACTCCTCCGGCACCACCGGCACCCCCAAGTCGACCATGCTGGCGCACCGAGGCTTCTGGGACGGCAAGCAGCCCCGGATGACCCGCTTCCCCGCCGAGCCGTACGACCGGCTGATGTCGCTGATGCCGCACACCCACGCCGGCGGCCTCAGCTACTTCCTCACCGCCGTGTTGCTCGGGCTGCCGACCGTGGTGATGGCCGACTGGCGGCGCGCCGTGGTGGAACCGGTGATGGAGGCGTTCCAGCCGACCATGGTCGCCTCCTTCCCCCGGACCTTCGTCGAACTGGCCACCGGCGAGCTGCCGGTGCGCGGCGCGGCCCGGGTGCACTCCTGGTTCAACACCGGCGACAGCGCCCACCACGGGCACATCCGCCGGCTGGTCACCCTCGGCGAGCGGCCCGCCGGACTGATCCGCCCCTGGCTGCTGCCGCCGCAGCAGGCCGGGCAACCCGCCCTGCCCGGCTCGCAGTTCGTCGACGGACTGGGCTCCTCGGAGATGGGCATGGCCCTGTTCGGCCAGGTCACCACCCCGGAGAGCGAGCGTGACGACCGCTGCGTCGGCAAGCCGCTGGAGGTGGTGCGCCGGGCCGCCGTGCTGGACCACGACGGCGTCGAAGTCCCGGACGGCACCGTCGGGTTGCTGGCCGTCGACTCCCCCTCGCTGACCCCGGGCTACTGGAACGACGAGCGGCTCACCGCGAGCTTCGAGCTGGCCGGCTACTGGCTCACCGGCGACGTCGCCCGCCGCGACGCCGAGGGCCGCTTCCACCACCTGGACCGCACGGTGGACGTCATCGACACCGTCGACGGCCCGGTCTACAGCCTGCCGATCGAGGAGGTGCTGCTGGCCGACTGCGCGGACCTCGTCCGGGACTGCGCGGTGGTCGGCGTCCCGGCCGGCTCCGGCGCCGGGCAACTGCCCATAGCGGTCGTCCAGTTGCAGGCCGAGGTGGCGCAGGCCGACGCCGAGGAGGTGGTCCGGTCCGCCGCCAACGAGGCGCTGGCCGCCGCCGGACTGGCCGCCCTCGCCGCCGTCCGGCTGGCCCGCACCCCGGCGGACTTCCCGCTCGGCCCGACCGGCAAGGTCCTCAAACGCGAGCTGCGCACCCGCCACGCCGGCCTCCTCACCGGCCGGTAGGGCGCCGTGGACCACCCAGCCGACCACCCCGCGGACCACCCCGCGGACCGTCCGGCGATCCGCCAGCCGTACCAGTACGTACGGACGGCACTGGTCGAACCGGACTGGCGCCGGCTGCCCGGCTGGCGGCAGGTCACCGCGGCGCAGTGGCGCGACCCCCAGTGGCAGCGCGCCCACTCCGTGCAGAACGCCCGCCGACTGCGGGCCGTCGTCGGCGAGCTGCTCACCGACCGCTTCTACGACGAACTCGCCGCCGACCAGGCCGAGTTGGCGACCATGCCGGTGCTGCTGCCGCCCCAGGTGCTGAACACCATGGCGGCCGACGCCCCGCCCGAACCGCGGGCCTTCACCGAGGCCTTCCTGGCCGACCCGGTGCGCCGCTACATGCTGCCGGTACGGGCGGACCGCCACCCGCGCTGGCCCAGCCACCCGCTGGCCGAACGGGACTCCCTGCACGAGGCGGACATGTGGGCCGTCGAGGGCCTGACCCACCGCTACCCCACCAAGGTGCTCGCCGAACTGACCGCCACCTGCCCCCAGTACTGCGGGCAGTGCACCCGGATGGACCTGGTCGGCACCTCCACCCCGCAGGTCGCCAAGACCCGGCTGCTGCTGCGCCCCGCCGACCGGCAGGAGCAGATGCTCGACTACCTCAAGCGCACCCCCTCGGTGCGCGACGTGGTGGTCTCCGGCGGCGACCTCGCCAACGTGCCCTGGCCGCGCCTGGAGTCCTTCCTGCTGCGGCTGCTGGACCTCGGCTCGGTCCGCGACATCCGGCTGGCCAGCAAGGCCGTGGTGGGCCTGCCCCAGCACTGGCTGCAGCCCCGGGTGCTGGAGGGGGTGGCGAGGGTCGCCGCCGTCGCCGCCCGCCGGGCCGTCAACCTCGCCGTCCACACCCACGCCAACCACGTCCGCTCCGTCACCCCGCTGGTCGCCGAGGCGGCCCGGGCGCTGCTGGACGCGGGCGTACGGGACGTCCGCAACCAGGGCGTGCTGATGCGCGGCGTCAACGACACCCCGGAGGACCTGCTGGACCTCTGCTTCGCCCTCCAGGGCGAGGCCAACGTCCTGCCGTACTACTTCTACCTCTGCGACCTCGTCCCGGGCGCCGAGCACTGGCGCACCCCGCTGCACCGGGCGCAACACCTCCAGGAGGCGATCATGGGCTACCTGCCCGGCTACGCCACGCCCCGCCTGGTCTGCGACGTCCCGCGCGTCGGCAAGCGCTGGGTGCACCAGGCCGTGGCGTACGACCGCGAGCGCGGCATCTCGTACTGGACCAAGAACTACCGCACCAGCCTGGAGGGCGGAACGGCCGACGAGGCCGCGCTCGAACGGCGCCACCCCTACTACGACCCGGTGGACACCCTCCCCGAGGCCGGCCGCCGCTGGTGGGCCGGATCGTCCGCCGCCCCCGCACCCCGAGGAGCCCGATGAACACCCGCGCCGCCGAGCGCCCCCGACCCGGCGACCCGGCCGGCCCGCTGCGCCGGATGTGCTGGATCTTCCCCGACCGGGAGTCCTCCCGGATGGCCGAGATGTGGCACGGCTTCTTCTGGGACCTCTACGCCGAGAGCGCCGCCGGCCTCGGCCTGCGCTGGAGCCGGCACGCCCCGGACGCCGTCAGCGTGGACGCCACCGGCCCCGGCCGCCCCCGGGTGTACGTGGACGACGAGCCGGTGACCCCCGAGGACACCCTGTTCATCACCGCGCTCTACTCGCTGCCGTACCAGTCGATGGACGTCTTCAACCAGTACTCCCTCTACGCGGTGCTCGAACAGGCCGGCTTCTACCTGCCGTTCCCGCCCCAGGTGTCGCTGATCGGCAACGACAAGCTGGCTACCCTGCTGTTCCTGGCCGGCTCCCCGGTGCCGACCATCCCGACCGTACGGATCGGCACCGGGCGGGACACCGCCAAGTACGGCTACGAGGTCGCGCTCGGGGCGATGACCTACCCGGCCATCGTCAAACCCGCCGGCTGGTGCGGCGGCGGCGGGATCAACCTGGCCCACGGCCCCGAGGACGTCCGGGGCCTGGCCAGCCTCGCCCAGGGCGGCGACACCACCCTGGTGATCCAGCCGTACCTGGGCGACGGCACCATCGACTACCGGGTGTACGTGGTCGACGGCCGCCCCTACGCGGTGATGAAGCGCACCCCCGAGCCCGGCTCCCCGGTCGCCAACGCCAGCCGCGGCGGGGCCATGGAGTTCCCCCCGGTGCCGCCCGAACTCGCCGCCGCCACCGCCTGGTTCGCCGAACGGCTGCCGATCCCGTTCTTCTGCGTCGACTTCCTGTACGACGGCGAGCGCTACTGGTTCTCCGAACTGGAACCGGACGGCGTGATCGCCCCGGACTACACCGACCCGGACCGCACCCTGCAACGGGACGTCACCCGGGCCCGGTTCGCCGCCTACCGGGACGGCCACGCCACCTGGCTCGCCGACGGCGCCCGCCCGCTCACCCTCCCCCCAGCACCGGACGGACCCCGATGACCGCCTTCTCGCTCGCCCCCGAGGCCGCCGGGCCCCGGCTGCACGTGGCCCGGCGCACCCTGGAGCGGCTGCGGAGCGTCCCCGCACTGGCCCCGCGCTACCCGGCGCACCTGGACGCCGACAGCCTGGAGCGGCTCGCCGAACTCCCCCCGCTGGCCAAGGACGACCTCAACACCGCCCTCGCCCACCTGGAGCCGGCCGCCGAGCAGTCCGCCACCTGGCTGTTCCAGAGCGGCGGCTCCACCGGCGCCCCGAAGGTCGGCTACGCCCCCACCGGCTTCTACATGGCCGGTGTGCACGCCCACTGGCAGCCGCTCGACCGCGCCGACGTCTTCGTCAACGCCTGGGGCGCCGGCCGGATGTGGGGCGCGCACTTCCTCGCCGCCGCGCTCGCCGACCTCTCCGGCTGCCGGATCATCGCCCTCGGCTCCGTCGCCGGGGACGAGTACGGCGGCTGGCTGGAGTTCCTGGCCGCCCGCCGGGTGACGGCCATCGGCGGCACCCCCAGCGTGCTGCGGCTGTGGTTCTCCCAGGCCCGCGCCGCCGGGGTCCGACTCCCCGCACTGCGCAAGGTGTTGTGGCTCGGGGAGGCCTGGCAGCCGCAGCTGGCGGCCGACCTGGCCGCCGTCGCCCCGCAGGCCCGGCGGTGGGGCATGTTCGGCAGCACCGAGACCTGGGTGGTGGGCACCAACACCCCCGACTGCCCGGCGGACGTCTTCCACCCGCTGCCGCACCAGTTGGTGCACACCGACGCCGACGGCCTGCTGGACTTCACCACCCTCGACCCCGAGATGCTCAACCCGGTGCTGCGCTATCGCACCGGCGACGCGGGCGAGTTGACCACCTGCCGGTGCGGCCGCCCGGAGCCGGCCATGCGGGTGCTGGGCCGGCGCGACAGCGTCGTGCAGGTGCGCGGCCTGGGGCTGGACGTGGACGAGCTGATCGCCCGGGCGGAGCGCACCCCGGGCGTGGCCCGGGCCCAGGTGGTGCTCACCGAACGGGCCGGCCGGGCGACCGGCGTGGAGGTCCTGGTGGTGCCCACCGGAGCGGCACCCGCCCCCGACGTCGAGCGGCTGCGCACCGAACTGTTCACCGCCACCCTCACCCTCGGCACCGCCTTCCAGCACGACCCGGGCTCCTTCCGGGTCCGCCCGGTGGCGGAGCTGGTCAGCAACGGCCGCACCGGCAAGACCGCCGCGCTGGTCCTCCGGGAGGAGGCATGACGGCGGACACCGCCCCGGCCCGGCCGGCCCCGCTCGGGCGCGGCTTCGACCTCTTCTGGGCCGGACAGACCGTCAGCCTGGTCGGCGACAAGGTCACCGTGTTCGTCGTCCCGACCCTGATGATCTTCGCGCTGCACGCCTCCGCCCTCCAGGTCGGCGTGGTGGCGATGGCCCAGTACCTCGGCATCCCGCTGCTCGGCCCGATCGCCGGAGTGCTGGTCGACCGCTGGGACAAGCGCCGCACCATGCTCGTCTGCGACCTGGTCCGGCTGGCCGCCGTCGCCGCGATCCCGCTCGCCTACGCGCTCGGCGTGCTCTCCACCCCGCTGCTGTTCGGCTGCGTGGCCGTGATCAGCGGCGCGACCATCTTCTTCAACGTCGGCTACCTGGTCGCCGTCCCCGCCGTGGTGCCCGAGGACGGCATGGTCCGCGCCTACTCCCGGCTGGAGGGCAGCGGTTCGGTCTCCGAGGTGGCCGGGCCGTCCATCGCCGCCGCCCTCTACAGCGCGCTCGGCGTGGCCGCCCTGCTCGTCGACGCGGCCAGCTACCTGGTCTCGGCGGTCTGCTTCCGCGCCATGCGCCCCTGGGGCGAGCGGACGGTCGAGGAGGGCTCCGTCCGGGAGCGGCTGACCCGCGGCTTCCGGCTCAACTGGTCCGACCCGGTGCTGCGCCGGGTGGTGCTGGCGGCCGTGATCCTCAACTCCGGCGGACCGGTGTTCGTCACCGTGCTGCCCGTCCTGGCCTACCGCGGCCTGGGCGTGCGGGTCGGCGTCTTCGGCGCGGCCATGTCCGTCGCGGCGCTCGGCGCGCTGCTCGGGGCCGTGGTCGCGCCCCGGCTCTCCCGGCGGTTCGGCCTCGGCCGGACGATGGCCTGGTCGCTGCTGCTGCACTGCCTGGTCGGCCTCGGCGTGCTCGCCGCGCCCGCGCTGCCGGCCGGCCCGGTGATCGCCGTGACCATGGGCTGCTACGGCTTCTTCATGTCCTGCATCAACGTGTGCAGCGCCCCCGCCCGGCAGTCCCGGATGTCCGCGCGCAACCAGGGCGTGATGCACGCCGCCTTCCGCACCGTCACCTGGGGGGTGATCCCGCTGGCCGCGCTGATCGGCGGCCTGGCCGTCACCCTGCTCACCGGACCGCTCGGCGTCCTGGACGCCGCCCGGTCCACCATGGCCGGCGGCACCCTGCTGGCGGCCTGCTCCTTCGTCCCCGCCCTCGGCCTCCAGCCGCTGCTGGACGCGGCCGAGCGCGCCAAGGCGGCCCCCGGGGAGGGCGCCGCGTGACCGAGCCGCAGCCCGAGGACCCTGCCGGCCAGGTGCTGCTGATCACCGGCACCTCCTCCGGCATCGGCCTGGCCACCGCCGTCGCCGCGGCCCGGGCCGGCTACACCACCGTCGCGACCCTGCGCGCACCCGCCCGGGCCGAGGCCCTGCGCGCCGCCGCCGAGGCCGCCGGAGTCACCCTGGACGTCCGCCGACTGGACGTCACCGACCCCGGATCGGTCACCGACTGCCTGGCCGCCGTGCACCGGCGGTACGGCCGGCTCGACGCCGTCGTCAACAACGCCGGCGTCTCCAACTCCGACCCCACCCTGGAGATGTCCACCGACGCGGCACTGCGCGCCAACCTGGACGTCAACTTCTTCGGCGTCGCCACCGTCAGCCGGGCCGCCCTGCCGCTGCTGCGCGCCGCGGGCGGCCGGCTGGTCACCGTCGGCAGCGTGCACGGCGTGGTCGGCCAGCCCTTCAACGAGGCCTACTGCGCCGCCAAGTTCGCCGTCGAGGGCTTCCTGGAGGCGCTCGCCCCGGTGGCCGCGGCGCACGGCGTCCGGGTGTCGGTGGTGGTTCCGGGCTTCGTCCCCGACACCGAGTTCGGCGTCTTCCCCGACATCGACCGCACCACCCTCCAGGCCGCCTCCGGCCCGTACGCGCCCACCTTCGCCGGCTACCTCGCCCAGCTCGGCGGCCAGGGCTTCGAGTCGGCCGGCCAGCCGGCCCGGGAGGTCGCCGAGGTGGTGCTGCGCACCCTGCGCGCCCGCCGTCCCCCGTTCCGGGTGCCCGCCAACGCCTGGGCCGCCGACTACCTGGCCGCCAAACTCGCCGACCCCGACGGCTCCGCCGTCCAGTCCCTCGCCCGCGGCTGGCTCGGCCGGCCCTCCTCCTGATCCACCCACCCCACCGACCCGGACCCCGCCGACCCCCGACCCCCGGAGCCCGCCGTGCCCGCCAAGCCCCTGGCCGAGCTGATCCGCTTCGCCCGCGCCAACTCGCCCTTCTACGCCGACCTCTACCGCGACCTGCCCGAGGGCGCCGACCGGCTCGACCAGCTGCCGGTGATCGACCAGACCGCGTTCTGGACGGCCAACACCTGGCCCGACAACCGGGTGCTGACCGGCCCGCTCACCGACGCCGGGGTCTACAAGACCGGCGGCACCACCGGCGTCCCCAAGTTCTCGCCGTGGACCCGCACCGAGCACGCCGACTCGGTCACCGCCTTCGGCGCCGGTCTCGTCCGGGCCGGCCTGCGACCCGGACACCGGGTCGCCAACCTCTTCACCGCCGGCGAACTCTACGGCGGCTTCCTCTACATCGAGAACGCCCTGCACCACGCCCCGGTGGACAACGTCCGCCTCGGCGTCGGCGGCGCCGCCCCGGACGGCTACATCGCCGACCTGATCGCCGGGTTCGGCGTGCAGGTGCTGGCCGGCGAGCCGATGAAGCTCAGCGCCGTCGCCGAGTGCCTGCTCTCCCGCGGCGAGCGCGCCGACGGCGTGGAACTGCTGCTGTTCGGCGGCGACCTGCTCTTCGCCGACCTGCGCCCGCTGCTCTCCCGGGCCTTCCCCGGGGCGGCCGTCGCCTCCGTCGGCTACGCCTCCAACGACGCCGGGCTGGTCGGCGCGCCCGTCCCCGGCGACGACGTCCGGATCCACGAGGCCTTCGCCGAGCGCACCGTGGTGGAACTGCTCGACGAGGTCACCGGCGAGGCCGTCACCGCCCCCGGCACGCCCGGCCGGGTCGTGGTCACCAACCTGTTCCGCACCCTGATGCCGATCCTGCGCTACCCCACCGGCGACCGCGCCGAGTGGGTCGACGGCGAGTGCCGCCGCTTCCGGCTGCTCGGCCGCTCCACCGAGGGCGCCCGGGTCGGCACCGTCACCCTGCCCACCGAGGAGATCCGCGCCGTCCTGCTCGCCGCCGACCCCGGCCGCAACATCGCCGGGATGCAGCTGGTGCAACGGCGCTGGGACGGCCGGGACGGCGTCATCCTGCGGCTCGGCCACCTCGGACCGCCGCCGCCCGCCGACCTGGCCGGCCGGCTCGTCGCCGCCGTCCACGCGGCGCTGCCGCTCTACCCGGCGGAGGCCGCCCTCGGCAGCATCCACGACCTCACGGTGGAATGGGTGCCGCGCTCGGAGCTGGTCACCAACCCGCGGACCGGAAAGCTCCAGCAGGTCCTGGACGAGCGCCCCCGGGAGTAGCCCACGCAGCGGGGCCGGCCGCTCAACCGCCCTGCGGCCGGACCCCGATCACCACGCTCTGCCCCCGGAACTCGGCGATCACCCCGCCGTCCGCCGCCCGGCGCACCGTCACGTCGTAGATCCCGCTGCGCCCGGCCCGCGAGCGCTCCACCGCCTCGGCGACCAACTCGTCCCCGACCGCCGCCGGGGCCAGGAAGGCCACCTGCGCCGCCTGGGCGACGGCCACCGGGCCGTGGCTGTTGCAGGCGTACGAGAACGCGGCGTCGGCCAGCAGGAAGAGGAACCCGCCGTGCGCCGTGCCGTGGCCGTTCACCATCGTCGCGGCCACCGTCATCCGCATCACCGCGCGGCCGGTGGACGCCTCCTCCAGGGTGATGCCCAGCGAACGGCTGGTCTCGTCCCGCTCGTACAGCGCGGCGATCACGGGGTCGAACATGGCGTCGCTGGTCCCTCCGTCGGCGGTGTCCGGGCCAGCGTAGGGGACGGGCCGCCTCCGGTCACCGGCTGATGCACGGTCAGCAGCCCGCCGGTGGGCTGCCGGTGCTGTCAGCGCTCCGTCGGTGTCCCGCGGGTGAGCGCGCGCAGGCTGGTCCGTGACAGCGGGAACCGACCCACCGCAGGACCACGTGCCGATCAACACCCCTGCGGACCAAGGCCGGTCGCACCCCGTCGCACCCCGTCGCACCCCGTCGGCCGCGAGCGCGTCCGGCGCCGGACGCCGGGGCGGCGGCGGGTTCGGGGCCCGGCCAGGAGACGTCGAGGGTGACCTTCCAGCTGATGACCCACGGCGGGCAGACCGAGCCGCGGTCCGGCACACAGCGGCCGGTCCCGGTGGTGGCACCCGTCCCGGCGGCCTCGCCGTCAAGGGCCCCGGCCGCCCGGCGCGGGAGGAGGGGCCACCGCTACAGCAGGCGGCGGCCGATGACCAGCTCCGGGCGGATCCGGATCCGGACCGCCTCGGCGGCGGTCGCGGCGCTCGCGGCGGTCGCGGTGGCCGGGCGGACCCGGGCGCGGCCCAGGACGGTGACGAACCAGCCGGAGCCGTCCCGGCCGTCCACCTCGTCGGCCTCGAAGGCGATCACCGCGCCGTCCACCGCCCGGGCCAGTTCGGAGCCGGCGGGCGCGGAGACCAGCACCCCGCCGGGCACCAGCCGGAAGGGCACCGGCAGCACGGCCGGGAGCGCGTCGACGGTGTAGACCAGCCGCCCGACCTCGGCCCGGCCCAGCAGCTCCAGCGCCCGCTTCCGGTCGAGTTCGCGGTGACTGGGCCGGTCGGGCCGGTCGGGCCGGTCCTCAAGGTCGGCGAGGTCGGCGAGGTCGGCGGAGCAGGGCCGGGGGGACGGGACGCGATCGCGGTTCATGCGAGCGATGCTCACCCGGGCCCCGGCCCCCTCACGAGGGCCGATGGTCCCGCCGAGGGGCCCGGGCGGGGTGGGCCGTCAGCCCCGGCCGAAGCGCAGCGACGAGGACCGGGCCGCCGCCGGCTGCCGCAGCTCGGTGGCGATCAGCGCCGCCTGCACCCGGCGCTCCACACCGAGCTTGGCGAGCAGCCGGGACACGTGGTTCTTCACCGTCTTCTCGGCCAGGTAGAGCCGCTCACCGATCTGCCGGTTGGTCAGGCCCTCGCCGATCAGCGCCAGCACCTCCTGCTCACGCACCGTCAGCCCGGGCCCGGCGGTCACCGGCTGGGCGGGCTCGGCGTCGCTGCGCAGCCGGTTCAGCAGCCGGGTGGCCGCGCCGGGGTCCAGCATCGACCGGCCGGAGGCGACGGTACGGACGGCGGCGACCAGGTCGGTGCCGCTGATCTGCTTCAGCACGTACCCGGCGGCGCCCGCCATCACGGCGTCCAACAGCGCCTCCTCGTCATCGAAGGAGGTCAGCATCAGACAGGCCAGGTCCGGCATCCGCGACCGCAGTTCACGGCAGACCGACACCCCGTCCCCGTCCCCCAGCCGGACATCCAGCACCGCCACGTCGGGCCGCAGCGCCGGCACCCGGGCCAGCGCCTGCTCGGCCGTCGCGGCTTCGCCGACCACCTCCAGGTCCGGCTCGCCGTCCAGCAGGTCGTGCACCCCGCGGCGCACCACCTCGTGGTCGTCCAGCAGGAACACCCGGACCGGTGCCGGAGCCCCGGCCCCCTCCGCCTTGGTCGCCATCACGCGGCTCCACCTTCGTCACACCCCCGCACACTCCCAGCGGGGCCCACCGCATCATCCCCCGCCGCGCGGCACCGGCCCAGGGCCCAACGACCCCATTCGCCCGCCGCCCCGCCCCCGGCGCTGGCCGGACGCCGTCCCCCGCGGCGCGGGCACCCGGTGAGCCGCCGCTCAGCGGTCGTGCCGCCGGACGTTGCCCAGGCCCACCAGCAGGAACGCCAGCGCCACGCCCGCCCCGCTGACCGCCGCCAGCGCCACCTTCGAGGCCGTCCCGCCGCTGTCGGACAGCAGGATCGCCACCGCCCCCAGCGAGGCCACCGCCGCGCCCACCACCAGCCAGCCGGCCAGGGCGACGGCCGCCGGACGGCCGCTGCGCGGCGCCGGCCCGGCGTCGAGCGCGGCCCAGCGAGCGGCGCTCTCCTGCTGCTCCCCGCGCCGGTCCCACCGGGCCCGGAGCCGCAGGGCCGTGCCGCCGACCAGCCCGGTGAGGGCCACCTGGGCGGCCGGGCGCCAGTCGGGCAGGGCGAGCAGCAGTCCGCCCGCCAGCGCGAGCGCCGCCCACCAGAGCACGCAGGCCGCCGCCGCGGTGCGGGTGGAGCGGGGCCGGTCGGCGCCGGCCTGGAGGTCGGCGATGGCGGGCAGGTACCAGACGCAGCCGCTCGCGGTGAGCGCGGCGGTGCCGATGGCGAGGACGGTGTGGGTCATGGGCCGGCCTTCCTGGTGTCGCACGGGAGTGGGTCAGGGTGCCGTCCCCGCCCGCCCGGGGGCGGCGACGCGGGCAGGGGCGGCGTTCGGGGGCGTTCCTCAGCCGTCCTCAGCCGTCGGCGGGCGAGGACGACGAGGGGGACGAGGGGGACGAGGCCGCGGAGGCCGTCCGCGCCCGCTCCGCCCGGGTCAGCGGCCGGTCGTACTTCGCCGGCTCCACGTCGCCCAGGTGCGGGGCCGGCTTCCCGGTGTGCTGGAGCACGTCCCGGGCCGCGATGTCCGGGTGGTGGAGGTCGAAGGCCGGGGATTCGGAGCGGATCCGGGGCAGCTTGACGAAGTTGTGCCGCGGCGGCGGGCAGGAGGTGGCCCACTCCAGCGAGCGGCCCCAGCCCCACGGGTCGTCCGAGGTGACCTTCTCGCCGTACTTGGCGGTCTTCCAGACGTTGTAGAGGAACGGCAGGATCGACAGTCCGAGCAGGAACGACCCGATGGTCGAGACGGTGTTCAGGGTGGTGAAGCCGTCCGAGGCCAGGTAGTCGGCGTACCGGCGGGGCATGCCCTCGGCGCCCAGCCAGTGCTGCACCAGGAAGGTGGTGTGGAAGCCGACGGTGAGCGTCCAGAAGGTGATCCGGCCGAGCCGCTCGTCGAGCCTCTTGCCGGTCATCTTGGGCCACCAGAAGTGGAAGCCGGCGAACATCGCGTAGACCACCGTGCCGAACAGCGTGTAGTGGAAGTGGGCGACGACGAAGTACGAGTCGGAGACGTGGAAGTCGATCGGCGGCGCGGCCAGCAGCACGCCGGTCAGTCCGCCGAACAGGAAGGTCACCAGGAAGCCGACCGTCCACAGCATCGGCATCTCGAAGCTCAGTGAGCCCTTCCACATGGTGCCGACCCAGTTGAAGAACTTCACGCCCGTCGGCACCGCGATCAGGAAGGTCATGAAGGAGAAGAAGGGCAGCAGCACCTGCCCGGTGACGTACATGTGGTGCGCCCACACCGTCACCGACAGCCCGGCGATGGCCACCGTGGCGGCGATCAGGCCCGCGTAGCCGAACATCGGCTTGCGGCTGAACACCGGGATGACCTCCGAGACGATCCCGAAGAACGGCAGCGCCAGGATGTACACCTCGGGATGCCCGAAGAACCAGAACAGGTGCTGCCAGAGCATCGCCCCGCCGTTGGCCGGGTCGAAGACGTGCGAGCCGAACTTGCGGTCGCACTCCAGCGCCAGCAGCGCGGCGGCCAGCACCGGGAAGACCAGCAGCACCAGCACCGAGGTCAGCAGCACGTTCCAGCAGAAGATGGACATCCGGAACATGGTCATTCCGGGCGCGCGCATGCAGATGATGGTGGTGATGAAGTTGACGGCGCCGAAGATGCTGCCGAAGCCGGACAGCGTGACGCCCATGATCCACATGTCCGAACCGACGCCCGGCGAGTGGACGGCGTCGGACAGCGGCGCGTAGAGGAACCAGCCGAAGTCGGCGGCGCCCTGCGGGGTGGCGAAGCCGGCGGCGGCGATCAGCGAGCCGAACATGAACAGCCAGTAGGACAGCATGTTCAGGCGCGGGAACGCCACGTCGGGCGCGCCGATCTGCAGCGGCATGATCCAGTTGGCGAAGCCGGTGAACAGTGGCATCGCGAAGAGCAGCAGCATCACCGAGCCGTGCATGGTGAACGCCTGGTTGAACTGCTCGTTGGAGAGGATCTGCGTTCCGGGCCGGGCGAGTTCGGCGCGCATGACCAGAGCGAGGACGCCGCCGATCAGGAAGAACGCGAACGAGGACACCAGGTACATGGTGCCGATCGTCTTGTGGTCGGTGGTGGTCAGCAGTCCGACCAAGGCCGAGCCGGGTCGGCGGGCCCGAACCGGCCCCGTCGGCAGGGGCGTTGGCGGTGTGGTGGGGTCGCCCTGTGCCTGGGTGGCGCTCAAGGACGCACTCCTTCGGAACGTCGTGCGGATGGATGGCGATCCATGATCCGAACGCACGCCCCGTACACCCCAGGGCCGTTGGGCCCGCCCGGCCGGGGCCGCTGGGCCCGAGTTCCCGCCCCCGCACCGGGACCTCCCGACCGGGACCCGTACGGGGACCGGGCTCTCCGCCGGGCCGCCGCCTCGGGCGAGCCGTTGGTGGTGGCGGACCTCGGCGCCGACCGCACCTTCGGCCGCGCCGTCGGCCACCCCTTCGACCGGGCCTTCACCGAGTTCACCGCCTACCGGCCGCGCCGCCCCGGCACGGCGGTCAGCCCGTCAGCCCGTCAGCCGGGCGAGCTGCCCGCGTTCCAGCGCCGCGTACACCGCACCGTCCGGGCCGACGGCGATCCCATGCGGCTCGGCGCCCGGGCCGGGGATCGGATACCCGTCCGACCGTCCGTCCGCGTCCAGCACACCGATCCGGCCGGCGCCCCACTCGGTGAACCAGAGCCGCCCGTCCGGGCCGGCGGCGATCGCGTGCGGCTTGGCGGCCCGGTCGGCCAGCGGGTATTCGGTCACCCGTCCGTCCACGGTGATCCGCCCGATCAGCCCGCCGCCGATCCCGACGTACCAGAGCGCTCCGTCCGCACCGGCGGTGATCCCGACCGGCGCCGTGCCCTCGGTGGGCAGCTGGTGGACGGTCGCCTCGCCCTCCACCGTGATCCGGGCGACGGCGTCCGCCTGGTTGAGCGTGCACCACAGCGCGCCGTCCGCGCCGGCCGCGATCATCGACGGGAACGCGCCGGCGAGCGGCAGCGGATACTCCGCCACCTCCCCGTCGACGGTGATCCGCCCCACCCGGTCGGCGTTCAGCTCGGTGAACCACACCGCCCCGTCGGGCCCGGCCGCGATCCCGTACGGCCCGGCGCCCTCCGTCGGCACCCCGAACGACGAGACCTCGCCGCCCGCCGTGATCCGCCCGATCCGGTGGTCCCGCATCCGGCTGAACCACAGCGCCCCGTCCGGCCCGACGGTGATGACGGCGGGCCCGCAGCCGGGCGCCCCGAGCCCGAACCGCTCCACCGAGCCGTCGGCCGACAGCCGCCCCACCTCCCCGGCATGCACCAAGGTGAACCAGACCCCTCCGTCCGGCCCTACGGCCACCCCGTACGGCCCGGCCCCCGCCTCGGCCACCTCGAACAGTTCCATCCCCACCCCTCCCAAGTTATCGCGACGCCAGTCGCATTAGTGATGCTGCCACGACACCCCCGCCGGCGGCAACCGACTTCACCCCCGGTCGGACGCCGCGCCCCACAGCACCGAGATCACGCCCATCCCCGCCGCGCACACCGGCACCGCCAGCAGCGCCCCGATGATGCCCGCGACGCCGGAGCCGGCCACCACCGCGACCATGATGGCCGCCGGGTGCAGTTCCACTGTCCGGCTCTGGATGACCGGCTGGAGGATGTTGCCCTCGATCATCTGCACCGTCAGCACCACCCCGAGCGCCCACAGCGCCGTGCCCAGCCCGCCGTCCGCGAGCGCCACCAGCACCGCCACCGTGCCGGACAGGAACGCGCCGACGAACGGGATGTACGCGCCCATGAAGACCAGCGCGCCGAGCCCCGGGGCCCCGGGCACCCCCAGGGCGAGCAGGCCGATCGTGATGAAGCCCGCGTCGATCAGGGCGATCAGGGTGGTGCCGCGCATGAAGCCGGCCATCGCCTCGAAGGCCCGCTCGGCGCAGGCGACCACGGTGTCGGCGCCGCGCCCGGGCAGGTGGGCGCGGATGGTCTCGCCGGTGCGGTGGCCGTCGCGCAGGAAGAAGAAGACCAGGGCGAGCGCCAGGACGGCACCGGTGACCACCTGGGTGAGCAGGCCGAGCCCGGACAGCACGCCGTTGGTCAGGGTCGAGACCAGCGAGTTGGTCTCGCCCTTGGCGTTGTTCAGCGCGTGCTCGATCTTCGTCCCGAACGGCCCGAGCCAGTCCGCCAGCCGCCGCCCGGCCGCCGGAAGCGAGGCGGCGATCTGCGGGGCGCTGTGCACCAGGGAGTTGACCAGCAGGAAGATCACCCCGACCACCGCGACCACCAGCACCAGGCAGGTCAGCCCGGCCGCCAGGCCCCGGCTCACTCCCCGCCGGACCATCCACGGCACCACCGGGTAGAGCAGCGAGACCCCCAGCAGCGCCAGGACGAACGGCACGGTGGCGGCCCGCAGCTCCACGAGCGCGAACACCAGCAGCGAGCCGACGGTGATCAGCAGGATCACCGCCACCGACCAGGCCGCCGCCCAGCGCACCGCGGGCGGCAGCATCAGGTACGGCCTGCGGTGGTCGGGCCGCCCATCGGGCGGGCGCTCCACGGACACGGCCACCTCCGCCGAGGATCGTCGTTGAGTCCGAACCGACCCATCTCAGCAGAGAATCTGACGATCTGCCCGTTTTTGGACCCGTTACCGCAGTGACAACCCGTCACCCCAGCGACAACCCGTTACGGCCGTTCTGCCGCCCCGATCCGTACCGACCCGCCCCCGCCCGCGAAGGCCAGCACCCGCTGCGCCTCGGCCTCCGCCGCCTCGCGGTCCGCCCGCGCCAGCCGGACGAACGGCTCGACGACCACGTCCCGCTCCGGCGTCAGCCGCCACGTCCCGGTGACCAGCCCGTCCACCAGCAGGGTGCCGGGCACCAGGCCGTTCCTGGTCATCACCCGCTCCTTGTACTCCGCCGGCAGCACCCGGCCGCGGTCGGCGTGCGAGAGCAGCAGGTTGTCGAACGGCGCGATCAGCCGCACCGGCACCGGGACGTCCGGCTCCGGCCGGGGCGCCTGCGGCAGGTCGTACAGCAGCCGGCCCTGCTCGTCCCGGAAGGTCAGCAGCCGCGGCGCGAGCCGCCCCAGCACCGGGCCGAGCCCGGTGCGGCCGCACCACTTCGTGAGGTCCGCCGCGCTCGCCGGGCCGAAGGCGGCCAGGTAGCGCAGCACCAGGTCGTCCGGCACGGGCGCGGGGTCGAGCGGCCGGCCGAGCCAGGCCTCGGCGGTGGTGTGGGCGGCCGGGCCGCTGCGCCCCCACAGCCCGCGCGGCGGCACCTGGACCAGCGGCAGCAGGCAACGGGCGGCCTGGGCCAGGGCCGCCGGGTCGCGGTCCGGCCGGGTCGCCGCCAGCAGCGCGCCGAGCCGCTGGAAGGTGCGCGGCTCCTCCTCGACCAGGGCGCGGGCCTCGGCGGCCAGCGCGGTCAGGTCGAGTCCGGCCAGCCGTTTGCCGTAGGTGGTGCGCAGCGCCTGGTCGAGGACGGGCTGGAGCAGCGGGCGCAGGGTCAGGCAGTCCTCGGCGGTGACCAGGTGGATGGTGCCGCGCTGGAGCGCGATCCGGACCACGGCCCGCTGTTCGAGCAGCGTGCTCAGCCCGTCCGAGGAGAACCCGTCCAGCCGGGAGAGCAGCCCGAGGTAGGGCGGCTGCGGTACGGCCTGGGCCTGGAGGCCGCCGAGGTGGTGGATGACCTCGGCGGGTGTCCGGTCGGTACGGACGAGCAGGTGCTGACGGGCCAGCAGTGCGCGGCCCAGCGCCCGGCGCCCCAGGACCGGCAGCTCCGTCAGCCGTGGATCCGTCACCGGCCCCTCCGTCACCGGCCCCTCCGTCCCCGACGGTTCCGTCACCGGCGGCCGTCCAGCACCGAGCGCAGGACCGCGATCCGGTTGCTGGTGATGGAGGCGGCCCCGGTGTCGCGCAGCCGGCGCATGGTGCGGCGCAGGTCGACGGTCCAGGTGGAGACGGCGAGCCCCTGGTCCGCGGCGGCTGCCACGAACGCGGGGGTGACCAGGCCGAACGGCGGGTTGAGGAAGCGCGGGCGCAGGTCGCGCAGCAGGGCGGGCGCGGGCATCCGGGGCTGCTTCCAGGTGAGCGCGATCTCGGCGTCCCGGCTGAGTTCGCGCACGGCGAGCATGGCGGTGGCGGAGCCGCAGAAGGCGACGCGGTCCTCGGCGCCGAGTCCGGTGACGACGTCCCAGGTGGCGGCGACCGGGCCGGGCTCGTCCAGGTCGATCAGCAGCCGGCGGCCGCGCGCGGCGGCGACCGTCTTGATCGCCTCGGCGAGGGTGGGGACGGCCAGGTCGCCCTGGCGCAGTTCGGCCAGCTGCTCGGTGGTGACCCGGCCGATCGACCGCGGGTCCCCCCAGAGCCGCTCCAGGGTCTGGTCGTGCAGCAGCACCGGCACCTTGTCGCGGGTCAGCTGGACGTCCACCTCGACGGCGTCGGCCCCGGCGGCGAGCGCGGACTCGACGGAGGGCAGGGTGTTCTCGCGGTGGCGGTACGGGTCGCCGCGGTGGGCGACGGCGAGCACCGGTCGACGGTCGGCGGGGGTGGTCATCGAATCCTTCCGGAGAGCCAGGGGGTGAGGTCGTGCGGGCCGACGGCTTCGCGGTAGCCGGGTTCGCCGGGCACGGTGACGATCAGGGTGGTGGACGGCGGGAAGGTCCGGGCCCTGACGTGCACCAGGTCGGCCCAGACCGAGTTCAGGAAGGCCGGGACGCTGTCGCGCGGCACGTCGAAGGCGATGCCCTCGACCGTCACGGTGACCTCGTCGTGGCTGAACAGCCGGACGGCGAGCCGCGGGCTGCCGTCGAACTCCAGCAGCGCCTCGTGCGGGACGGCACCCGGCCCGCCGTCCTGGCCGACCAGCCCGGCGAAGGTCTGGTCGCTGCCGATGTCGTGCTGGGCGCGGACGGTGCGCCCGTGCCGGGCGGCGACGGCTTCGATCGCCAGGACGGCGGCCTGGGTGGTCGGCAGCGTGGACGGGTGCGGGGGCATCCGGGCCTCTCGTGGGAGTACTCGCAGGGAACGCGCGGGGGGACGACTAGCGCCGTTCGATCATCACATTGGTCGACTTGATGACCGCCGTGGCGGGTGCGCCCGGCACCAGGTTCAGCTCCTCCACCGAGTCCCGGCTGATCAGCGACACCACCCGGAACGGCCCGGCCTGGACCTCCACCTGCGCGGCCACGTCGCCGAGCCGCACCTCGGTGACGATCCCGGGGAAGCGGTTGCGCGCCGAGGACGGACGGCCCTCGGCCTCGGCGATCTCCGGCCGGGCCAGCTCACGGGCGAAGGCGGCGAGTTCCGCCCCCGGGATGATCCGGTGCCCGTGCTCGTCCCGCACGGCGGCGAGCTTCCCGGCGTCCACCCAGCGCCGCATGGTGTCCGCGCTGACGCCGAGCAGCGCGGCCGCCTCACCGATGCGGTACGGGTTGACCGGCACGTCGGGCTGGCCCATCTGCGTCTCCTGACGGTGGTTCGAGGTACGGGGTACGCGCCCCCCGGGCGCCATCCTGCCGTACCGGGGACGCCGACGGAAACGCGCTACGACTCCCCGAAGAGGTCCCTCCGCACGGCGTCACCGGCGGTGAGCACCGCGCCCGCGAGCACCGCGCCGCCGCCCGCCGTACCGGCCCGGACCTCGGTGCGCAGCGGGGAGAGCCGGGCCAGCCGGCGTTCGACCCGGCCGGCCAGTTCGGCGCCGCCGGCCCGGCCGATCTCGCCGCCGAGCACCAGGCAGCCGGGGTCGAGCACCACGCAGACGCTGGCGGCGCCGAGCGCGATCCGCTCGGCCAGCTCGTCCAGGAACGGCGCCCCCCGCTCCCCGGCGGCCAGGGCGGCGCGGACGGCGGCCTCGGCGGCGGGGGCGTCGTCGGCCGGGCCGACGGGCAGGGCGTGGGCGCGGGCGAGTGCGCACAGGGCGGCGCTGCCGACCAGTCCGTGGAAGCCGCCCTCGCAGCTGTCGGCGCTGGGCAGTCCGGTGGCGCCGGGGACGGGCAGGAAGCAGATCTCACCGGTGCCGCCGGAGAAGCCGCGGCGCAGCCGTCCGTCCAGGATGACGGCGGCGCCGACGCTGTGGCCGAGCCACATCAGCACGAAGGTGTCGCGGTCCCGGGCGGCGCCGATCCGGTGCTCGGCCCGGCCGGCCAGGTTGACCTCGTTCTCCAGGATCACCTCGGTGTCGGGCAACTCGCCCAGTGCGGTGAGGAGTTCGGCGTGCCAGCCGGGGAGCTGGCCGGTGCTGTGCAGCCGGCCGGTGGCGGGGTCGACCAGTCCGGGGGCGCCGACGGCGACGGTGTGCAGCCGGTCGACGCCGACGGCGTGGGCGGTCTCCCGCAGGGTGCGGACGATCGTGGCGGCGGTGTCGGGGGTTCCGGCGCCCTCGACCGGGACGTCGGCGGTGCCGAGGGTGCGTCCGGCGAGGTCGGCGACGACCAGGCTGACGCCGCCTTCGCGGACGTCGAAGGCGGCGAGGTGGGCGCGGGAGGCGACCAGCGCGTAGAGCCGGGCGTTGGGGCCGCGCCGCTGTTCGCCGCGTTCGCCGACGAGGGCGACCAGGCCGGTGCGCTGGAGGCGGTCGAGCAGGTCGGCGACGGTCGGCCGGGAGAGGCCGGTGAGGTCGCGCAGCTCGGTCGCGGTCAGCGGGCCCTGTTCGAGCAGGAGGTTGAGCGCCAGCCGGTCGTTGATGGCCCGGGCGGTGCTCGGCGTGGCCGTACGCACGGTGGTCATGGCCGGTCATCCTTCCAGAGCGTTTCTATCAGGGTCCCTTCCTGATAGTTTATCGAACCGTTCGGACCATCCGCCGGGAGGGAACGCCAGATGACCGCCACCACCCTCGAACCACTCGCCGAACCACGCCGCTCCCGACTGAGCATCGCGCTGGTCTTCGGCGTGCACGGCGCCGTCGGCGGCACCTTCGTCACCCGCATCCCGTGGATCCAGGACCGCCTGGACCTCTCCCCCGGGCAACTCGGCCTCGCCCTGGTGATGCCCGCCATCGGCTCCTCCCTCGCCATGCCGCTGGCCGGGCGCTTCGTCCACCGCTACGGCGGCCGGGCCGCCGTGCGCGGACTGGTCTCGCTCTGGTGCCTGGCCCTCACCCTGCCGGCGCTCGCCCCCTCGCTGCCCACGCTCTGCGCGGTACTGCTGGTGTACGGCGCCACGGCGGGCATGGCCGACGTCGCGATGAACGCCCAGGGCGTGGAGATCGAGCAGCGCCTCGGCCGCTCGATCATGTCCGGGCTGCACGGGATGTGGAGCGCGGGCGGCCTGGTGGCCTCCGGCTTCGGCATCCTGGCCACCCACCTCGCCCTCGACGCCCGGCTCCAGCTGGCCGTCACCGCGCTCGTCCTGCTCGCCCTCGCCCAGCCGGTCTGCCACGGCCTGCCCGACCTGCGGGCCCACGAGGAGGCCGAGGCACCGCCGCGCTTCGCCCTGCCGCCGCGCAGTTCGCTGGTGATCGGCCTGGTCGGCTTCTGCGCGGTGTTCGGCGAGGGCGCCTCGATGGACTGGAGCGGCGTCTACCTCAAGGACATCACCGGCGCCTCGGCCACCGTCGCCGCCGCCTCCTACACCGCCTTCTCGCTCACCATGGCCGTCAGCCGGCTCGCCGGGGACGCGGTGATCCGCCGGATCGGCGCCGTCCGCGCCACCCGGCTGGGCGGGGCGGTCGCCACCCTCGGCGGCCTCCTGGTGGTGGCCGCCGACACCCCGGCGCTGGCCATCCCGGGCTTCGCCCTGATCGGCGTCGGCGTCGCAGTGATCGTCCCGCTGGCCTTCGCCGCCGCCGGACGGATCGGCAGCAACCCCAGCCAGGCCATCGCGGGCGTCGCCACCGTCACCTACACCTCCGGCCTGATCGCCCCCGCCGTGATCGGCGCCCTCGCCCAGGCCACCTCGCTGACCGTCTCCTTCGGCCTGGTCACCCTGCTCGCCTTCGCCCTGCTGCTGGGCGCCGGGGCGCTGCGCCGCGCCGAGCCGGACTTCCCGGCGGGCAACACACCGGACAACACACCGGACAGCGCGCCGGACAACGCGACCGCGAGGTGACCGAGAAGCACCCCCGTAAGGATCCCGCCGCGATGTGGCCAACGGTTCCACCCGCTGCGACCCCGGGGTGAAATCCCTTTGCCCGCACGGGCGGTGCGGTTCGACACTGGGTCCATGCTCGGATTCGTCAGGACCGACAACGAAGCCCTCGTCAGCTGCCTCGGTGACCCCCAGCGCACCGTGGCGGCCTACCGGGAGCTGCTCCGCCGCGCGGACGCGGCGCTCGGCGCCATCCGCGCCGGGCTGTCCCACGACAGCGCGGCCGTCCGGGAGGGCTGCTGCCGGCTGCTGGACCACCTGGTCGACACCGAGTCGATGGGCCTGCTCATCGCCATGGCCGACGACCCGGACGCCGAGGTGCGGATCGCCGCGTTCCACGCCCTGGCCTGCGACCGCTGCAAGGGCGACACCTGTGCACCGGGCGCCGACCGGGTGCTGGAACCGGCCCTGCGACACCTGGCCGACGACCCGGACCCCCGGGTCCGCAACCGGGCCGCCGAACTCGTCGGCAAGTTCGCCCACACCGACCCCCGGGCCGTCGCCGCCCTGCGGGCCTCCCACGCCCAGGACCCGAGCCCGGCGGTCCGCAAGAAGGCGGGCTGGTACGCCCCCGGCGGGACGATCTACGAACGGACCGCCCGGCGCCCCGGATAGCCGGCCGTCAGCTCTCCGACCGCCATCGATGCCGCCACTCCGCACCGCGCGGGCCGTCCGTCCGAGCCGGTCGGGCGAGGAGCGTGGCCGGCCCCGCCCAGCTGTGGGTCCAGCCGGGCCGGCGGTCGCGGGCCGCCATCGTGCCGATCGTGATCACCGGCGTCGACTCCCGACCCGGCCCCTCACCGGACACCCCACCCGGGCCCCACCGGACGCCCCACCCGGCACAGACCGAGCGCCCCCCGGCACGGACCGGCCCGCGACCGGGACCGGTTAGGCTCGGGCGGTGCCCGCAGCCCTGACCACGCCCCCCGCGCCGAGCGCCACCGGATCCGCCGAGCCGGAACAGTCGCGCCCGGCCCGCTCGCCCTGGTGGCGGTTCGGCCTGCTGGTCCTCCTCCTGGGCGCGTGCGCGGGCTCGCTGCTGCTGTGGAGCCCGACCGACCTGCTCTCCGGCGGGCTGGCGGACCGGATGCCCGGCTACTGGTTCGCGCCGCTGTTCGCCCTCGTCTACGCCGTCGGCACGCTGGCCTTCGTCCCGCGCCCCGCGCTGAACGCCGTCGCCGGACTGCTGCTGGGCATCCAGCAGGGCGTGCTGCTCGCCGTGCTCGGCACCACCCTGGGCGCGGCCCTGGCCTTCGCCCTCGGCCGGGGCCTGGGCCGCGAGGCGCTGAAGCCCCACCTGCGCGGCAAGGTGCTCGGCGCCCTCGACCAGCGCTTCACCGAACAGGGCTTCCGCAGCGTGCTGGTGCTGCGGCTGCTCCCCGGCCTGCCGTTCCAGGCGGGCAACTACGGCGCCGCCTTCTCCGGGGTGCGCTTCCTCCCCTTCCTGGTCGCCACCGCGATCGGCGTGGTCCCGACCACCGCCGTGTACGTGGTCGCCGCCGCCAGCGCGGACCAGCCCGGTTCGGCGGCCTTCCTGGTCTCGGCCGGGGTGATCGTCCTGCTGGTGCTCGGCAGCCTGGTCGGCCTCTGGCGGGCCGCCGCCGCCCGCCGCCGGTCCCAGGCCGGCTGACCGGGTCCGCGCCACCCCGCAAATCGCTCGCACCGACGGCCCGCCGGTGGCGAGGATGGGTGGCATGACCGAACTCACCCCGCGGGTCAACCCGCCGATGGCCGCCGACGAGGCCGCCATGCTCACCTCCTGGCTCGACTTCCACCGCAGCACCCTCGCCCTCAAGTGCGCGGGCCTGACCGACGACCAGCTGCGGCTGCGCTCCGTCCCGCCGTCCACGCTCTCCCTGCTCGGCCTGGTCCGGCACATGGCCGAGGTCGAGCGGCACTGGTTCCAGGGCGTCCTGCTCGGCGAGGAGATCGCCACCGGCCACTACTGGACCGAGGCCGACCCTGACGGTGACTTCGACAACGTCGACACCGCCGACGTCGCCGCCGACTTCGCCACCTGGCGCGCCGAGATCGAGGGCGCCCGCCGGGCGTCGGCCGGTCTGCCGCTGGACACCGTCGGCAAGCGGCCGAGCCAGGGCCAGGAGGTGACGCTCCGGTGGATCCTCGTCCACATGATCGAGGAGTACGCGCGGCACAACGGGCACGCGGATTTGCTGCGTGAACTGGTGGACGGTTCGACCGGCGAGTGAAATCGTTTCCGCATTGTTGACAGAAGGTCAATTACGCGGTGACCGCTACCGATATGGTCTACGCGCGCAACCGTACGGCGCTGCGCCGCGTCGCTCTCTTTTGCCCGGGTCCGCCCGGGTTTCCGGCGCGGCGCGACTCGTACGGGGGCCGCGAGCGGGCACGGGACCGGTGAACAGTGCGATACTCGGACAGTTCCGACGAGTGGATGACGTGTCAAGAAGGACACCACCCACCCCCGGGGGACCAGACGGGACGAGGCAGGGAGGCGCGGCATGGGAGCACTTCGCGACGAGCACCACAACGGGTGGCTGATGCCCTCCGGGCACTACCCGGCCGCGGTGTACGACGACGAGTGGGTGGATGAGGAGACGATTCCCGTCCCCTCCCCCGCGAAGATCGTCTCCCTGCGGCCGACGGGCTTCGAGGCGGCCCGCACGGTCGGTGAGCACATCCGGGCGAGCACCCCGGTGGTGATGGACCTCACCGAGATGAACGAGGCCGAGGCCAAGCGGATGGTCGACTTCGCCTCCGGCCTGATCTTCGGCACCAGGGGGGGCATCGAGCGGATCGCCCGCCGGGTCTTCCTGCTCACCCCGGCGGACGTCGAGGTGATGGTGATCGACCGCCCGCTGGACGAGACCGGGTTCTACAACCAGAGCTGAGCACAGCGACACCGGCCACACGGCCCGCACCACCCCGACCGGGGACGGCACACCAGCCGTCCCCGGTTTTCGCTGTCCGGAGGCCGTCCGCCGGTGACGCAGATGAGAGCCTCACGATAATTCTGAGACACGGATGTCTCATCTGGACTACACTCGATGCATGGCCACCGACCGCGACACCGTTCTGGAAGCCGCCGTCGGCGTGCTGTCCCGCCGCCCCACCGCCCACCTGGACGAGATCGCCCGGGCCGCGCACATCAGCCGGGCCACCCTGCACCGGCTGTTCCCCGGGCGCGACGCCCTGATCCGCGAGGTCGGCCTGCTCGGCCTGCGACGCTTCGCCGCCGCCCTGGACACCGCCGCCATCGAGGAGGGCGACGCCGAGGCCGCGCTGCGCCGACTGGTGGACGCCGCCGTCCCGGACGCCATGCTCTGCGCCTTCCTGGCCGGCGAGAACCAGCTCTACGAGAACGACGACATCAACGACCTCTGGGAAGTCCAGATCGAACGGCTGCACGCGCTCTTCCTGCGCGGGCAGCGCGAAGGCGCCTTCCGGATCGAGCTGAGCGCCGCCTGGCTGAGCGAGGCCTTCTTCGACCTGGTGGCCGGCATCGGCTGGGCCATCCAGGACGGCCGGCTCGCCCCGCGCGACGCCGCCTTCTCGCTCGCCGAGCTGTTCCTCGGCGGCGCCCTGCGCCGGCCGGACGCCGCTGCCTCCGCGACTCCCACCCCCCTGAGCCCCACCCACAGCACCTCGGACCGGAAACCGGAAACCGATACACCATGAGCAGTACCCCCGCCCTGACCGCCCGCCAGCGCTGGACCGGCCTCGCCGTCCTGGTGCTGGCCGTCACCGTGGTCGCCCTCGACGCGACCGTGCTCTCCCTCGCCATCCCCTCCATCAGTGAGACGCTGCGCCCCAGCGGCACCCAGCTGCTCTGGATCGGCGACTCCTACTCCTTCGTGCTGGCCGGCCTGCTGGTCAGCATGGGCGCCCTGAGCGACCGGATCGGCCGCAAGAAGCTGCTGCTGACCGGCGCCGCCGCCTTCGGCGCCGCCTCGCTGCTGGCCGCGTACGCGCCGGGGCCGGGCTGGCTGATACTGGCCCGGGCACTGCTCGGCGTCGCCGGCGCGACGATCATGCCCTCCACCCTCTCGCTGATCCGCGGCCTCTTCCCGGACGACCGGGAGCGGGCCACCGCGATCGGCATCTGGGGCGCGGCCGCCACCGCCGGCGCCGCGCTCGGCCCGGTGGTCGGCGGGCTGCTGCTGGAGCACTTCTGGTGGGGCTCGGTGTTCCTGCTGAACATCCCGGTGCTGCTCCTGCTGCTGGTGTCCGGCGCGTGGCTGCTGCCGGAGTCCAAGGACCCGAAGCCGGGCCGCTGGGACGTGCTGAGCGTGGTGCTGTCGCTGGCCGGTGTGATCGGCGTGGTCTACGGGATCAAGGAGGCCGCCGCCCACGGCGTGGCCCGCTGGGACGTCCCGGTCACCTTCCTGCTGGGCGCCGCCGCGCTCACCCTGTTCGTCCGCCGCCAGCTGCGGCTGGAGACCCCGCTGCTGGACGTCCGGCTGTTCCGCGACCGGCGGTTCACCGCCGCCGTCACGGCCTCACTGATCTCGCTGGTCGGCCTGTCCGGCGTGATCTTCGTGGTCTCCCAGTACCTCCAGCTGGTGCGCGGCTACGAGCCGCTCCAGGCGGGTCTGGCGGAGCTGCCGGCCTTCGCCGGCTCGGTGGCCGGCGGGCTGCTCACCGCCCGGATCGCCCGGCGGTTCGGCGCCCGCAAGACGCTCACCGCCAGCCTGCTGGCGATGGGTCTGGCCGCGGGTGCGCTGGGCTGGCTGCAGCAGGACACCACCTACCTGCTGCTGGCCGTCTCCTTCCTGGTCACCGGCACCGCCGAGGGCGTGGTCTACACGCTCGGCGCCGACCTGGTGCTGACCGCCGCGCCCGCCGACAAGGCCGGGGCCGCCTCGGCGGTCTCCGAGACGGCGTACGAGCTGGGCACCGCGCTCGGCATCGCGCTGGTCGGCTCGGTGGTCGGCTCGATCTACGCCGGCGGGCTGGCCGTCCCGGCCGGGGCCTCCCCGGAGGTCGCCGCCCGGGCCGGGGAGTCGCTGGGCGCGGCCGTGGAGACGGCACGCGGGCTGTCGCCGGAGGTGGCCCAGCCGCTGCTGGCGAGCGCGAAGGACGCCTTCGTGCACGGCATGAACAGCGCCGGGCTGCTGGCCGGGGTGCTGCTGGTCGGTGCGGGCGTCCTGGCCTGGCTGCTGCTGCGCGGGCTGTCCGCGCCGACGGCGGCGGCGGCCGAACCGGTCCCGGCCGTCGAGCCGGAGCGGCCGCAGGTGCCCGTGTGAGGACACGCCCACAGGGCTGAGAACGGCCGTTCCCGATCCGGGAACGGCCGTTCTCGCGGTTCGGGCCTCAGGAGGCGCCGAAGGGCAGTTCCAGCTCGGCCCAGACCACCTTGCCGTCCCTGGTCAGCCGGCTGCCCCAGCGCTGGGCCAGCTCGCTGACCAGGAACATCCCGCGCCCGCCCTCGTCCTGTTCGGCGAAGGGGCGCAGCTGCGGGGTCTGGCCGCCGGCGTCGGAGACCTCGACGGTGAGCACCCGGTCGCGGAACAGCCGCAGCCGGCGCGGTGCCTCGGCGTGCAGCAGGGCGTTCGTGACCAGCTCGCTGACCAGGAGTTCGGCGTAGTCGGAGAGCGCGTTCAGGCCCCAGGCCTCCAGGGTGGCGCGGGTGAAGCGGCGGGCCTGGCCGGGGAGCTTGCCGCCGCCGGTGAGCGGGAGGGTGGCGATCCGGTCGGCGGGCACCGGCAGCGCCCGGGCCATGATCATCGCGATGTCGTCCTCGGTGCCGTCGGTGACCAGCGCGCTGATCACCGCGTCGCAGCTCTCCTCCAGCGTCCGGCCGGGCCCGGCCAGGGTGCGGGTGAGCAGGTCGATGCCGTGGTCGAGGTCCTGGCCGCGCCGCTCGACCAGGCCATCGGTGTAGAGGGCGAGCATGGCGCCCTCGGGGAGGGTGAAGCCGATGGACTCGAAGGCGACCCCGCCGACGCCCAGCGGGACGCCGGGCGGCACCTCGATCCTGCGGGCGGTGCCGTCGGTGCCGACCCAGACCGGCGGCAGGTGCCCGGCCGAGGCGACCTGGATGGTGCGCTCCAGGGGGTCGTAGAGGGCGCAGATGCAGGTGGCGAACTGGCCCTCGCCGATCCCCGACGCGGTTTCGTCCAGCCGGGTGAGGACCTGCTCGGGCGGCAGGTCCAGGGTGGCGAGGGTGCGGGCGACGGTGCGCAGCTGGCCCATGGTGGCGGCGGCCCGGATGCCGTGGCCCATCACGTCGCCGACCACCAGGGCGACCCGCCCGCAGGACAGCGGCACCACGTCGAACCAGTCGCCGCCGACCTCGCTGACCACGCTGCTGGGCAGGTAGCGGTAGGCGATCTCCAGGCCGAGGGTGCGGTGGATCTCCTGCGGCAGCAGGCTGCGCTGGAGGGTGAGGGCGGTCTCCCGCTCCCGGCGGTAGAGCCGGGCGTTGTCCAGGGCGAGGGCGGTGCGGGCGACGAGTTCCTCGGCGAGCGCGACGTCGGCGTCGTTGAAGGGCTCGGGGTTGCGCATCCGGATGAACTCGGAGCCGCCGAGCACCATGCCCCGGGCGGTGATCGGCACCATCAGGTACGAGTGGATGCCGGCCGCCATCCCGGGGGCGACCCGGTCCTCGCTGGACACCAGGCCGCGCAGCACCTCCTCGTCCACATGGGCGCGCAGCAGCGGGCGCCCGCTGCGCAGGCACTGGGTGTAGCTGCGGTCGGGGGCGTACTCGGAGGTCTCGCCGACGACGTCGACGGCGTGGGCGAGGCCGGTGTCGTAGTTCTCCCCGACGGCGACGGCGCGCAGGGTGACGGTCCGGTCGGCGAGGATCGGGGTGGGCTCGGCGCCGCGCAGGACCGGTTCCAGCAGGTCGACGGTGGCGAAGTCGGCGAACCGGGGGACGACCGCCTCGATCAGTTCCTCGGCGGTGCGCTGGAGGTCGAGGGTGGTACCGATCCGGGCGGTGGCCTCGGCGATGGTGGCCAGGCGCTCCTGGGCGCGGGCGGCCCGGGCCTCGGCCTGGAAGCGCTCGGTGACGTCGATGATCGAGGAGCAGACGCCGAAGACCCGGCCGGTGGAGTCCTCCAGCCGGAAGTAGGAGGCGGACCAGGCGCGGTCCCGCTTGGGGTCGCCCGGGACGCGGCCGTGCGAGCGGGCGTCCACCACGGGCTTGCCGGTCTTGAGGACCTGCCGCATGGTCTGTTCGATCTCGGCGCCGTTGATGCCGGGCAGGACGGCGGATATCCGTCGGCCGAGGTGGGCGGCGACCGGGACGCCGTTCATCCGGGCGAGGGCCTCGTTGATCCGGACGTAGCGCAGGTCGGTGTCGTACACGGCCATGCCGATCGGGGAGCGGCCGAAGATGCCGTCCAGCACGGCGAGGTCGGCCTCGATGGCGTGGACGGCCCGGGTGTCCGAGGCGGTGGCGAGCAGCAGCAGGGTGCCGGAGGGCCCGGCGATCGGGTAGGTGCGGAACTCCAGCTCGACCTTGTGGCCGTCGCGGTGGCGGACCGGGAAGACGAAGGAGGTGTCGGTGCCGGACAGGATCCGCTGGAAGATCGCGAGCACGTCGGCGCGGTCGCTCCGGTCGGTGAGCAGCTGGGCGGCGTAGCTTCCGACGGCCTGGTCCGCGGTGTAGCCGAGCAGGGCCTCGGCGTCCTCGCTCCAGTGCAGGATCAGGCCGTCGCCCTGGACCAGGACCGTGGCGAGCGGGACGAGGCGGTGGCCCTCGGGGCGTGCGGGGCCACTGTCCGGTACGGGGCCGGCGGCGTCGGTCGCGTCCCACTCGTGTCTGTGCATTCAGGCAGCACCCCGGTTCGGCTCGTGCCCGGCCGGGTGGGCCTCGCGGTCGGTGCCGGCCGGGTTTCTTCTCCAGACTGCACGGACATCGGCCGCCCGGCGACCCCTTGGTCAGGGGGCGTCCGGTCGCTCGGTTGTACGGGCGTCATGGGCGTACCGGCCGCAGCGTACTCTCCAGAACGCCCGCCCACTGCCGGATCACTCCGGAACGTCGAAGGCTGTCGTCGGTGAGCAGGTTGGCCAGGCCGAGGCCGCGGGCGAGGTCGAGGGTGGCCTGCACCGATTCGCGCACGCCCGGGCGGGTCTCGTCGGCGTCCAGGAACTCCACGGCGGCCCGGTGGGCCTCCCGGCCGACGCGGCCCTCCAGGGCGACGATCCGCTCGCGCAGGCCCTCCTCGGTGGCGGCGGCGGTCCACAGGTGCAGAGCGGCGCGGAACAGCGGGCCGGTGTAGAGGCGGACGATCATGTCGACCACGGCCCGGGTGCGGTCGGGGCCGGCGGCCGGCAGTTCGTCCGCATGGGCGCGGACGGCTGCCAGCCGCTCGGCGGTGACCTGCTCGACGGCCGCGGTGAAGAGGTCCTCGCGGGTGGGGAAGTGGTGCTGGGCGGCGCCCCGGGAGACGCCGGCCCGTTCGGCGACAACGGTGACGGTGGAGCCCTGCCAGCCGAGCTCGGCCAGGCAGTCCACGGCCGCCGCGAGCAGCCGGGCCCGGGTCGCGCGGCTACGGTCCTGCTGGGGGGTGCGGACGGCGGGCTGGCTGGTCATGGCGGGTGGCAGTTCCTGTGTCGATGGGGTCTGTTCCGGTCGGGGCCCGGCGGGTCGATCCTCACAGACCGGCCGCGGTCCTCGGCCGCCGGGGGTGGGGCCCGGGGTCAGCGGGAGGCCTCGCGGGCGCGCAGTTCGCGGCGGAGGATCTTGCCGGCCGCGGACTTGGGGACGGCGTCCACGAACTCGACCGCGCGCACCTTCTTGTAGGGGGCGACGTGTCCGGCCACGTAGCCGGTGACCTCCTCCGCGGTCAGCTCGCTGCCCCGGGCACGGACCACGAAGGCCTTGGGGCACTCCGTCCCCTCCGCGTCCCGGACGCCGATCACGGCGGCGTCGGCGATCTGCGGGTGGCCGAGCAGCACGGCCTCCAGTTCGGCCGGGGCGACCTGGTAGCCCTTGTACTTGATCAGCTCCTTGACCCGGTCGACGACGAAGAGGTAGCCGCGCCCGTCGACGTAGCCGATGTCGCCGGTGTGCAGCCAGCCCTCGGCGTCGACCATGGCGGCGGTCTCGGAGGGCCGGCCGAAGTAGCCCTTCATCACCTGCGGGCCGCGGATCAGCAGCTCGCCCTGCTCGCCCGGCCCGAGGTCGTCGCCGGAGCCGTCCAGGGCGATGACCCGCAGTTCGGTGGAGGGGACCAGCCGGCCGACCGAGCCGGGCACCGGGTCCTGCTCGGTCGGCGAGACCACGTGGGTGACCGGGGACAGCTCGGTCATCCCGTAGCCCTGGAGCAGGTGGGGCAGGCCCAGCCGGCGGGCGCAGGCCTCGGCGAGGTCCTGGTCCAGCGGGGCGGCGGCGCACAGCAGGTACTCGACCGAGGAGAGGTCGAAGCGCTCCACCACCGGGTGCTTGGCCAGGGCGAGGACGATCGGCGGGGCGACCACCAGGCCCTGCACCCGGTGCCGCTCGATCGCGCCGCAGAACTGCTCCAGGTCGAAGCGGGGCAGGACGACCACGGTGGCGCCGCACCGCAGCGGCTGGTTGAGCAGCGCCGTCAGGCCGTAGATGTGGAAGAAGGGCAGCACGGCGAGCACCCGTTCGCCCACCGAGGGGCGGTAGAGGGCGTCGGTCTGGGCGAGGTTGGTGGCGATCGAGCGGTGGGTGAGCATCACGCCCTTGGGCAGGCCGGTGGTGCCGCTGGAGTACGGCAGCACGGCGACGTCCTCGCCGGGGGCGATGGCGGGCTCGGGGGCGGGGCCGGTGGCGGCGAGCAGGTCGGCGAGCGAGGGGTGGCCCTCGGCGCCGTCCAGCACGATGACCTGGGTCAGCGGGCGGCCGGCGGCGGCGAGCAGCTCGGCGGCGGCCCGGGCGGTCGGCAGGAACGGGGAGACGGTGATCAGCCAGCGGGCGGCGCTGTCCCCGAGCTGGCCGGCCAGTTCGCCGGGGGTGCTGAGGGAGGACACCGTGGTCACGGTGGCGCCGGTCCGGCTGGCGCCGTAGTAGGCCATCGGGTAGACGACCGAGTTGGGGCTGAACAGGGCCACCACGTCGCCCTGGCGCACCCCTGCCTCGGCCAGTCCGGCGGCGACCCGCTCGACGGAGGCGGCGAGCCGGGCGTAGCTGACCTCCTCGCCGGTGAGGCCGTCGATCAGGGCCGGCCGGTCGCCGTACCGGGTGGCGGCCTCGAGTACGGCGTCATGGATCGGCAGGTCGACGACGGGGACGTCCGGGAACTCGCTACGGAACACCAAGGTATGCCTCCAGTAAGGAAGTTGACGCGGCAACTAATCCGGCGAGACGGGGTGGAACGGGGCGCGTTGAGGAGCATACGGACAGTCAGGGCGGAGGCTGGGCCATTGTGGGGAACCCGGGGTGGAGCACGCGTGGCACAGTTGCTCCGCAGGGTGCCCGCCCGGACGGTGTGCACCACGGCCGCCCGCCCCCGGGAGCGGCCCCGGACCCTGGAGCAACCCCCGTGAGACCCACCTCCGCCACCCTGCCGTCCGCCCGCCGTCTGCTCGCCGCCGCCAGCGTCGCGGCCGTGCTCACACTCGGCGGAGCCCCGGTCGCCTTCGCCGCGCCGGGCGACAACGGCGACGTCAAGGTGCACGACAGCACCACACTGGTGACCGACCGGCGGGACGACCCGAAGGTCTGCAGGTTCTACCTGGACGCCTTCAACTTCGACACCGTCCAGCAGGTCAACTGGACCATCGAGCAGCAGCCGCCGACCGGCACCGCCCAGGTGCTGTCCGGCTCCATCACCCTGGTCGGCGGGATGGGCGCCACCGGCCTGTTCACCCTCCCGGACGGGCACTACAAGCTCGACTGGACGTTCGTCGGCGAGAACGGCAGCGCGAAGCACAAGGTCTTCGACGTCTCCTGCGCCACCTCCTCCCCCTCGCCGTCCCCGTCGCCCTCGCCGTCCGGGTCACCCTCGCCCTCCTCCTCGCCGTCCACGTCCCCGAGCCCCTCGCACTCGCCGTCGGTCTCCCCCGGCCACTCGCCCGGCGCCACGCCCAGCGGCGGCCCGCACGGCGGGGTCGGCACCGGTGGCGGCGGCACCTCCGGCGCCGACACCGCCGAGGTGCTCGGCGGTGTCGCGCTGATCGTCGGCGCGGGCGGCCTGGGGATCCGCGCGATGCGCCGCCGGCCCGGGCGCAATGCCGAGTCCTGACCGCGCCACCCGCGCGCCGCGCGGCGGCTCCGGCCCCTGGCGGGCCGGGGCCGCCGCGCTCGCGTTGGCGGCGGGCGGCGCCTGGCTGCTGCACGACGGCACCACCGGCCGGGACGGGCCGCCGCTGCCGCCCGCACCCGCCGCCGTCCGACCGGCCGCGGCGCCGTCACCGGTCGCCGAGCCGAGCCCGACCCCGCCACCCGCCCGTCCGCCGCTGCCGGCCTCGGCGCCCACCCGGATCCGGATCCCCGCGATCAAGGTCGACGCCCCGGTCACCGGACTCGGGCTCACCGCCGCCAGGCAGCTGAACACCCCGCCGATGGAGCAGCGCAACCTGGCCGGCTGGTACCGGGACGGCGCCACCCCCGGCGCCGCCGGGAACGCGCTGGTCGTCGGGCACGCCGACAGCCACACCGGCCCGGCCGTGTTCTACCGGCTCGGACTGCTGCGCCCCGGCGACACCGTCGAGGTGACCCGCAAGGACCGGCGCACCGCCGTGTTCACCGTGGACGAGGTGCGGGTCTTCCCCAAACGGGACTTCCCCGACGCCCTGGTCTACGGCCCCACCGAACGGGCCGAGCTGCGGCTGATCACCTGCGGCGGGAAGTTCGACCGGCGCACCGGGTACGAGGCCAACACCGTGGTCTTCGCCCACCTGACGGACGCGCGGTGACGCCACCTCCCCCGGTCAGTAGGACCTGGGCAGGCCCAGGGTGTGCTGGGCGACGAAGTTGAGCACCATCTCCCGGCTCACCGGGGCGACCCGGCCGACCCTGGTGGCGGCCAGCAGCGCGCCCAGGCCGTACTCCTGGGTGAGGCCGTTGCCGCCGAGGGTCTGCACCGCCTGGTCGACCGTCCGGGCGGCGGCCTCGCCCGCGGCGTACTTGGCCATGTTGGCGGCCTCCCCGGCCGCCAGGTCCTCGCCCGCGTCGTAGAGCAGCCCGGCCTTCTGGGTCATCAGCCGGGCCAGCTCGATCTCCACCGCGCACTGGGCCAGCGGGTGCGCCAGGCCCTGGTGGGCGCCGATCGGGGTGGACCAGACGGTACGGGTCTTCGCGTACTCCACCGCCTTGCCGAGCGCCTGGCGGGCCAGGCCGAGCGAGAAGGCGGCGGTCAGGATGCGCTCCGGGTTGAGGCCGGCGAACAACTGGAGCAGGCCGGCGTTCTCGTCCCCGACCAGGGCGTCGGCGGGCAGCCGGACGTCGTCCAGGAAGACCTGGAACTGCTTCTCGGGGGCGACGAGTTCCATCGGGATCGCCCGGTACTCGAAGCCGGGGGTGTCGCGCGGGACGACGAACAGGCAGGGCTTGAGCCTGCCGGTGCGGTCCCCTCCGGTGTCCACGGTCTCGGTACGGGCGACGAACAGCACGGCGTCCGAGTGGTCGATGCCGGAGACGAACACCTTGCGGCCGGTCAGCAGCCAGTCCTCGCCGTCCCGGCGGGCGATGGTGGAGATCCGGTGCGAGTTGCTGCCGGCGTCCGGCTCGGTGATGCCGAAGGCCATCGTGCGGCTGCCGTCGGCCAGTCCGGGCAGCCAGCGCTGCTTCTGCTCCTCGGTGCCGTACCGGGCTATCACCGTGCCGCAGATCGCCGGGGAGACGATCAGCAGCAGCAACGGGCAGCCGGCGGTGCCCAGTTCCTCCAGGACGATGGCGAGGTCGCTGATGCCGCCGCCCCCGCCGCCGTACTCGGCGGGCAGGTTGACGCCCAGGTAGCCGGCCTTGCCGGCGTCCGCCCACAGCTCCTCGGCGGGCTCGCCGGCCCGGGCCTTGGCGAGGTAGTAGGCGGAGCCGTAGCGGCGGCCGAGGTCGCCGACGGCCTTGCGCAGGGCGGTGCGTTCGGGCGTTTCGAGGAGCTGACTGCCGATGGCCGACATGCGGGTCCTTCCTCTGTTCCGGATGTTCGGGCGCGTGCTCAGGCGGTTCGGGAGGGTGCTCAGGCGGTTCGGGTGCGTGCTCAGGCGGCTCGAGTGCGTGCTCAGGCCTCTTCGGGGGACTTGATGACGGCGAGCAGGGCGCCGAGCCGCACCTGCTGGCCGGGGGTGACGTGCAGTTCGACCAGGGTGCCGTCGGTGGGGGCGGTGACGCGGTGCTCCATCTTCATCGCCTCCAGCACGAGCAGCGGCCGGCCCGCCGTGACGGTGTCACCGACGGCGGCGGTGGTGCGCAGGACGGTGCCGGGCATCGGGGCGAGCAGGGCGCCGGGTTCGGTCCGGGCGGTGGGGTCGGGGAAGCGCGGCAGGGCGGTGAGGGCGGTGCCGCCGGTCGGGGCGTCGACGTACACCCGGTCGCCGTAGCGGGCGACGTCGTAGCGGCGCCGGACCTCGCCCTCGCGCAGCACGACGTAATCGGGCCGGGCCTCGACCAGTTCGACGTCCGGGTGGTCCTCGGCCTCCAGGCCGGCCCTGGTCCGGCGGTAGCGCACCTCCGACTCGGTGCCGTCCGCGGCCCGGTAGCGCTTGGACTGGGGCTGGGAGGGCAGGTTGCGCCAGCCGGAGGGGAACGTTCCGTGCGGCGCGCCGGCGCGGTCGGCGGCGTCGGCGAGGGCCGCGGCCAGGGCGGCCCGGCCGGTGCCCCCGGTGTCGGGGGCGAGGAGCTCGGCCGCGTGCTCGGCGAGGAAGCCGGTGTGCACCCGGCCGGCCAGGAAGGCCGGGTGCCGCAGGGCGCGGACCAGCAACTCCCGGTTGGTGGCCGGGCCGTGGATCCGGGCCCGGGCCAGCGCGTCGGCCAGCCGGCGGGCCGCCGCGGCGCGGGTCGGCGCCCGGACGATCACCTTGGCGAGCATCGCGTCGTAGTGCGGGGTGATCTCGCTGCCGGACTCGACCCCGGAGTCCAGTCGCAGCCCCGCGCCGGTGAACTCCTGGTGCTCCGCGACCAGTTCGAGCCGGTGCAGGGTGCCGGTGGCGGGCTGCCAGTCCTTGGCCGGGTCCTCGGCGTACAGCCGGGCCTCGATCGCGTGGCCGGTGGTCGGCGGCGGCGCGTCCGACGCCAGCTCCTCCCCCTCGGCGACGGCCAGTTGGAGCGCCACCAGGTCCAGGCCGGTGACCGCCTCGGTGACCGGGTGCTCCACCTGGAGCCGGGTGTTCATCTCCAGGAAGTGGAACCGGCCGTCCTCGGCGAGCAGGAACTCGGCGGTGCCGGCGCCGACGTAGCCGATCGCCCGGGCCGCGTTCACCGCCGCCGCGTGCAGCTCGGCCCGCACCCGCGGCGGCAGGCCGGGGGCCGGGGCCTCCTCGATCACCTTCTGGTGCCGCCGCTGCAACGAGCAGTCGCGGTCGCCCACCGCCCACACCGTGCCGTGGGCGTCGGCCAGCACCTGCACCTCCACGTGCCGGCCGGTGGGCAGGTAGCGCTCACAGAACACCTCGTCCGAGCCGAAGGCCTTGGCCGCCTCGGCCCGGGCGGCCGCGAGCTCGGCCGGGAGGTCCGCCAGCCGGCGGACCACCCGCATGCCGCGGCCGCCGCCGCCCGCCGCCGCCTTCACCAGCACCGGCAGGTCGGCCTCGGCCGGCTCGGCGAGCGCCGCCAGCACGGGCACCCCGGCCGCGGCCATCAGCCGCTTGGCGGCCGTCTTGGAGCCCATCGCGGCGATCGCGGCCGGCGGCGGGCCGACCCACACCAGGCCCGCGTCCAGCACGGCGCGGGCGAACTCGGCGCTCTCGGACAGGAATCCGTACCCCGGGTGGACGGCGTCCGCGCCGGCCTGGAGAGCCGCCCGGATGATCAGCTCGCCGCGCAGATAGGTGTCGGCGGGCGCGGCGCCGGGCAGTCGGACGGCCGCGTCGGCCTCCCGTACGTGCGGGGCGTCGGCGTCCGGGTCGGAGTGGACGGCGGTGGTCGCGATGCCCAGCTCCCGGCAGGTGCGGAACACCCGGCGGGCGATCTCGCCGCGGTTGGCGACCAGCAGGTTGTCGATCGATTTCCTGGAAGTCATCTGCCCTCTCACAGTCGGAAGACGCCGTAGCCACGCGCGCCCTCGACCGGCGCGTTGTGGATCGCGGACAGGCACAGGCCGAGCACCGTACGGGTGTCACGCGGGTCGATCACGCCGTCGTCGTACAGCCGGCCGGACAGGAAGACCGGCAGCGACTCCGCCTCGATCTGCTGCTCGACCATCGCCCGGATCGCCGCGTCGGCGTCCTCGTCGTACGGCTGCCCCTTCGCCGCGGCGGACTGACGGGCCACGATCGACAGCACCCCGGCGAGCTGCTGCGGGCCCATCACCGCGGACTTGGCGCTCGGCCAGGAGAACAGGAAGCGCGGCTCGTAGGCCCGTCCGCACATGCCGTAGTGGCCGGCCCCGTAGGAGGCGCCCAGCAAGACGGACAGGTGCGGCACCCTGGAGTTGGCGACGGCGTTGATCATCATCGCGCCGTGCTTGATGATGCCGCCCTGCTCGTAGTCCCGGCCCACCATGTAGCCGGTGGTGTTGTGCAGGAACAGCAGCGGGGTGTTCCGCTGGTTGGCCAACTGGATGAACTGGGCGGCCTTCTGGGACTCCGCGCTGAACAGCACGCCCTGGGCGTTGGCCAGGACGCCGACCGGGTACCCGTGCAGCCGGGCCCAGCCGGTGGCCAGGCTGCTGCCGTAGAGCGGCTTGAACTCGTCGAAGTCGGAGCCGTCGACGATCCGGGCGATCACCTCGCGCGGGTCGAAGGGCACCTTGAGGTCGCCGGGGACGATGCCCAGCAGCTCCTCCTCGTCGTACCTGGGCGGCTCGGCGCGCCGGTCCGGCCCGGGGCCCGGCTTGCGGTGGTCCAGCCGGGCGACGACCCGGCGGGCGGTCCGCAGGGCGTCCGCCTCGTCCACCGCGAAGTGGTCGGCCAGCCCGGAGGTGCGGGCGTGCATCTCGGCGCCGCCCAGCGACTCGTCGTCGGCCTCCTCGCCGGTGGCCATCTTCACCAGCGGCGGGCCGCCGAGGAACACCTTGGCGCGCTCCTTGACCAGCACGGTGTGGTCCGACATGCCCGGCACGTAGGCGCCGCCGGCCGTCGAGTTGCCGAACACCACGGCCACGGTGGGGATCCCGGCCGCGGACAGCCGGGTGAGGTCGCGGAACAGGGCCCCGCCGGGGATGAAGATCTCCTTCTGGCTGGGCAGGTCCGCGCCGCCGGACTCCACCAGGTTGACCACCGGGAGCCGGTTGTTCAGCGCGATCTCGTTGGCCCGCAGGGCCTTTCGCAGCGTCCACGGGTTGCTGGCGCCGCCGCGCACCGTCGGGTCGTTGGCCGTGATCACGCACTCCACGCCCTCGATCACCCCGATCCCGGTCACCAGCGCGGCGCCCACCGGGTAGTCACTGCCCCAGGCGGCCAGCGGGGACAGCTCCAGGAACGGCGAGTCCTGGTCGACCAGCAGCTCGATCCGCTCCCGGGCCAGCAGCTTGCCCCGCTTGCGGTGGCGCTCCACGTACGTGGGGCCGCCGCCGGCCAGCGCCTTGGCGTGCTCGGCGTCCAGCGCGGCCAGCTTGGCGGTCATCGCGGCACGGTGCTCGGCGTACTCGGCCCCGGCCGGGTCGACGCGGGTGGGCAGCACGGTCACAGCAGGACCTCCGGAATGTCGAGGTGGCGCGAGCGCAGCCACTCGCCCAGGGCCTTGGCCTGCGGGTCGAAGCGGTGCTGGGCGGCGACGCCCTCGCCGAGCAGGCCGGTGAGGGTGAAGTTGACCGCTCTGAGGTGCGGCAGCAGGTGCCGGGTGACGGGCAACTCGGCGGTCTCGGGCAGCAGTTCGCGCAGCTTCGGGACGGTGAGGGTGTGCGCCAGCCAGCGCCAGCCGTCCTCGCTGCGGGCCCAGACGCCCAGGTTGGCGTCGCCGCCCTTGTCGCCGCTGCGGGCGCCGAGCAGCAGGCCGAGCGGGGCGCGGCGGGTCGGGCCGGGCGGCAGCGGGTCGGGCAACTCGGCTTGGGTGTCGGCTGGTTGGATGTCGGCCGGGTGGGTGTCGACCGGCCGGGAGGTCACCGGGGCGGGCGGGACGGCGATCCGGCGGCCGTCCGGCAGCACGGCGGTGTGCTCGACCAGCTTGGCGTTCACCCGGGCGGCGGTGAACACCCCGTACGGCGCACCCGGGCCGGGCGGGGCGGTGAGGTGGAAGCCCGGGTACCCGGCGAGGCCCAACTCCACCGCGGCCTTGCCCAGTTCGCGCCCGACCCGGGCCGGGTCCCGGTCCCGGGCGGTCAGCCGGAGCAGGGCCGAGGCGGCCTCCTCGGTGTCGGCGTCCGGGTGGTCGGTGCGGGCCAGGGTCCAGCGCAGCTCGGCGGGGCGGGCCTCGGGCGGCAGGGCGGCGGCGAACTGGCGTTGCACCAGGGCGGACTTGGCCTCGATGTCCAGTCCGGTGAGGACGAAGACCACCTCGTTGCGGTGGCCGCCGAGACGGTTCAGCCCGACCTTGAGGGTGGGTCGCGGGGCCTCGCCGCGCACGCCGTCGATCCGCACCCGGTCCGGGGCCTCCTCGGTGAGCCGGACGGTGTCCAGCCGGGCGGTCACATCGGGGCCGAGGTAGTGCGGCCCGCCCGTCTCGTACAGGAGTTGGGCGGTGACGGTGCCGACGGTGACGGCCCCGCCGGTGCCGGGGTGCTTGGTGATCACGCTGGAGCCGTCCGGGTGCAGCTCGGCCAGCGGGAAGCCCGGGTGGTCCACGTCGTGCTCGCGGAAGAAGGCGTAGTTGCCGCCGGTGGCCTGCGCCCCGCACTCCAGGACGTGCCCGGCCACCACCGCCCCGGCGAGGGCGTCCAGATCCTCGGGTGTCCAGCCGAAGTGGGCGATCGCCGGCCCGGCCACCAGCGCCGCGTCCGTGACCCGGCCGGTGACCACCACGTCCGCGCCCCCGGCCAGGCAGGCGGCGATGCCGAAGCCGCCGAGATACGCGTTGGCGGCCAACAGGCCCTCGGGCAGCCCGAGTTCGGCCCGGCGCGGCAGCAGGTCGTCACCCTCGACATGGGCGACGGCCGTCGGCACGCCCAGGTGTCGCGCCAACTCCCGCAGCTGCTCGGCGAGTCGGGCCGGATTGAGGCCACCGGCGTTCACCACGATCCGCACGCCCCGGTCCCGGGCCAGCCCGAGGCACTCCTCCATCTGCCGCAGGAACGTCCGGGCATATCCGAGCGACGGGTCCTTCAACCGGTCCCGGGCCAGGATCAGCATGGTCAGCTCGGCGAGGTAGTCCCCGGTGAGCACGTCCAGCGGCCCGCCCGTGAGCATCTCCCGCACCGCCGCGAAGCGGTCCCCGTAGAACCCCGAGGCATTGCCGATCCGCAGTACCGAGCTCGCGCGCGCCAATGCGCCTCCCCTGCCGGTGGGTTGGCGGCACTCCGCACGAGTGCCACCGGGCAGCAGCGTGGCACCGGCCGGAGAAAAAAGCAATCATGCCTGCTTGTTTTCCCCCTCCCGGGGCGCGGCCGCCATCACCGGGCGGGCGGACGCTGCCGGCCTGGGGCCGGGCAGATACCCGGTGCGTTCACGGCCGGTTCGTGGATAGCCTCAGCGGTATGACCTGGCTTCCCGCTGACTTCGTCCACCCCGTCCATGTGCCGCTGCTCGGCGGGGCGTACCACCTGCGGCCGATCCGGGAGGCGGACGCACCGATGGACTATCCGGCCGTGATGGGGTCGCGGGAGCGGCTGTTCGGGATCTTCGGACCGGCCTGGGGGTGGCCGGCCGAGACGATCACGGCCGAGGCGAACCGGGTCGACCTGGCACGGCACGAACGGGAGATCGCCGCGCACCAGTCGTTCAACTACGTGCTGCTGGACGACGCGGAGACGGCGGTGCGCGGGTGCGTGTACATCGACCCGCCGGAGCGGGCCGGGGCGGACGGCGAGATCGCCTGGTGGGTGGTGGACGAGCTGGCCGGCGGCGAGGTGGAGCGGGCCCTGGACGCGCTGGTGCCGCGATGGATCGCCACCGACTGGCCGTTCCGGCAGCCGCGGCTCCTGGGGCGCGACCTCACCTGGGAGGAGTGGCTGGCGCTGCCGGAGGCCCCGAATGCCTGAGCGCGCGCGGAGTTTCGGACCGGTCGCCGAGGCCTACGAGCGCTACCGGCCCGGGTATCCCGCCGAACTCTTCGACCTGGTCGCGCAGTACGCCGGCCGGCCGGTGCGCACGGCCCTGGAGATCGGCGCCGGGACGGGCAAGGCGACCCGGCTGTTCGCCGGGCGCGGCGTGGCCGTCACCGCGACCGAGCCGGACGGCGCCATGCTCGCCGAACTGCGCCGGCACACCCCGGCGAACGTCCGGACGGTGCGGGCGGCCTTCGAGGAGCTGCCTCCGGGCGAACCGTACGACCTGGTGTACGCGGCGGCCTCACTGCACTGGACCCGCCCGCGGGGGCGGTGGGCGCGAATGGCCCGACTGCTGGCGCCCGGTGGGGTGTTCGCCTGCTTCGGCGGGCCGGTGGAGCCGGCCGACCCGGCGGTGGCGGAGGCCGTCCGCACGGCCCGGGCGCCGTTCCTGGAGAGAGACGACGTGCCCTCCCCGGACGGCACGCCGCCGGAGCAGGCGATGCAGTGGCCGGGCACCGAGCTGCGGCGCTCCGAGTGGTTCACCGACGTCCGACAGGCCGTGCTGGCCCGGCAGTTGACGAGGACCGCGGAGGAGTACGTCGGCCATCTGTCCACCGTCTCGGCCTATCTCCTCCTGTCGCAGGACACCCGGGCGGAGGTGTTCCGCCGGATCCTGGCCGCGCTGCCGGAGCGCGTCCGACTGGACGCGGACATCACCGCGCACCTCGCGCGGCGCCGCTGATTCGTGGCTTCCGCCAGTACGACGGCGCGTCAGGCTGCGCAAGACTCCCAGCACAGCACACGGTGGCGCACACGGGAGGACGACGCGATGAGCGTGCAGCAGTACGACCTGATCGGCGAGGCGTTCGAGGGCTTCAAGGCACTGCCCCTGACCCGCTACGGCGAGGTGCCGAGCGTGCTCGGCCTGGTCGGGGACGTGCGCGGCAAGGCGGTCCTGGACCTGGCCTGCGGCACCGGCTTCTACAGTCGGGAGCTGCGCCGGCGCGGCGCGGCGGACGTGCTCGGGGTCGACATCTCCACCGAAATGATCGCCGCCGCCCGGTCGTTCGAGGAACGCGAGCCGCTCGGGGTCCGCTACGAGGTCGGCGACGTGGCCGAACTACGGCCGCTGGAACGGCAGTTCGACGTGGCGCTGGCGGTGCAGTGCCTCAACTACGCGGAGGACCGTGCCGCGCTGGACCGGATGTGCCGCACCATCCACCGCAGCCTGGTGCCGGGCGCGGGCTTCTACGTCTTCGCCCAGAAGCCGGACTACGCCTTCGACTGTCCCTCCCTGGAGCGGTACGGGTTCCGCTGCGAGCCGACCGGTGAGCAGGCCGAGACCGGCCCGCGGGTGCGGGTGACCGCGCTCCTCGACCCCCAGCCGATCAGCATCCTCGGTACGGTCCCGCGCCGCGAGATCTACGAGGAGTCGCTGCGGGCGGCCGGGTTCACCGAGCTGGAGTGGGTGCCGCTGCGGATCTCCGAGGCGGGCCTGCGCGAGTTCGGCGCGGAGTTCTGGGCGGATGTGCTCGCCCACCCGCCGCTGGAGCTGCTGCGCTGCCGCGCCTGAGCGGCTGAGCTGCTGAGCTGCTGAGCTGCTGAGCTGCTGAGCTGCTGAGCGTCCGAGCTGCTGGAGCGGCTGAGCCACCCAAGCGGCCGGGCGCCTGCGTACCTGAGCGGACCCGACGGCCCGGCCCCCGGACACTGGTCCGACCGGGGGTCGGGCCGTCGGGCTGCCCGGGGAAGCCGTGCCGTCCGGAGAAACCGGACACCCCCGGAGCAGACCGATCAGGATTCGAGAAGCGCCCGCCCGGGGGCCGCGCCTAGCGTTGCCGTCATGAACGACATCAGCATTCACTGGACCTTCCTCCCCCACACCGACCCGGAGGCCTCGCTCGCCTTCTACCGCGACCTGCTGGGCTTCGAGGTCCGCCAGGACGTCGGCGGCGGCCCGATGCGGTGGATCACCGTCGGGCCCGCCGGCCAGCCGAGCGTGTCGCTGGTGCTGGAGCCGCCGTTCGCGGACCCGGGCATCACCGAGGACGAGCGGCGTACCATCACCGAGATGATGGCCAAGGGAACGTACGCCCGGGTGGTGCTCGCCACCGCCGACCTGGACGGGGTGTTCGACCGGCTGAAGTCCGGCGGCGCCGAGCTCGTCCAGGAGCCGACCCTCCAGCCGTACGGCGTCCGCGACTGCGCCTTCCGCGACCCGGCGGGCACCATGGTCCGCTTCAACGAAGTGCGCTGACCCCTCCCGGGCCCGCCCCGGCCACCCCCGGCCGGGGCGGGCCCGATCCATCTGTCCGTAGGATCCGCCCGACCACCAGGAGCGAAGAGAACGATGGCCGAGCCGCACGTCGCCGACAGCCACGACCTGATCCGCGTGCACGGGGCACGCGAGAACAACCTCAAGGACGTCAGCGTCGACATCCCCAAGCGCCGGCTGACGGTGTTCACCGGGGTGTCCGGCTCCGGCAAGAGCTCGCTGGTCTTCGACACCGTCGCCGCCGAGTCGCAGCGGCTGATCAACGAGACCTACAGCGCCTTCGTCCAGGGCTTCATGCCGACCCTGGCCCGCCCCGAGGTGGACGTCCTGGAGGGCCTGACCACCGCGATCATCGTCGACCAGCAGCGGATGGGCGCCGACCCGCGCTCCACCGTCGGCACCGCGACCGACGCCAACGCGATGCTGCGCATCCTGTTCAGCCGGCTCGGCACCCCGCACATCGGCTCCCCCAAGGCCTTCTCCTTCAACGTCCCCTCGATCAGCGGCGCCGGCGCGGTGACGGTGGAACGCGGCGGCAAGACGGTCAAGGAGCGGCGCAGCTTCAGCATCACCGGCGGCATGTGCCCGCGCTGCGAGGGCCGGGGCAGCGTCTCCGACATCGACCTCACCCAGCTGTACGACGACGGCAAGTCGATCGCCGAGGGCGCCATCACCATCCCCGGCTGGAAGGTGGACAGCTGGTGGACGGTCGGGGTGTACGCCAACTCGGGCTTCCTCGACCCGGACAAGCCGATCCGCGAGTACACGAAGAAGGAACTCCAGGACTTCCTGTACCGGGAGCCCACCAAGGTCAAGGTCAACGGGGTCAACCTCACCTACGAGGGCCTGATCCCCAAGATCCAGAAGTCCATGCTGTCCAAGGACAAGGAGGCGCTGCAGCCGCACATCCGGGCCTTCGTGGAGCGCGCCGTCACCTTCACCGCCTGCCCGGACTGCGAGGGCACCCGGCTGAGCGCGGCCGCCCGCTCCTCCACGATCGCCGGCATCAGCATCGCCGACGCCTGCGCGATGCAGATCAGCGACCTGGCGGACTGGGTCCGCGCCCTGGACGAGCCCTCGGTGGCGCCGCTGCTCTCCGCGCTGCGGCAGGCGCTGGACGCCTTCGTGGAGATCGGCCTCGGCTACCTCTCCCTCGACCGCCCCTCCGGCACCCTGTCCGGCGGCGAGGCGCAGCGCGTCAAGATGATCCGCCACCTGGGCTCCTCGCTCACCGACACCACGTACGTCTTCGACGAGCCCACCACCGGGCTGCACCCGCACGACATCAGCCGGATGAACGACCTGCTGCTGCGGCTGCGGGACAAGGGCAACACGGTGCTGGTGGTGGAGCACAAGCCGCAGACCATCGCGATCGCCGACCACGTGGTGGACCTCGGCCCCGGGGCGGGCGCGGCGGGCGGCTCGGTGTGCTTCGAGGGCAGCGTGGCGGGGCTGCGCGGGAGCGGCACCGTCACCGGCCGCCACCTGGCGGACCGGACGGCGCTGCGGGAGGAGGTGCGCAAGTCCACCGGGACGCTGGCGATCCGCGGCGCGAACCGCCACAACCTGCGGGACGTGGACGTGGACGTCCCGCTCGGGGTGCTGACCGTGGTGACCGGGGTCGCGGGCTCCGGGAAGAGCTCGCTGATCCACGGCTCGATCCCTTCGGCGGACGGCGTGGTCTCGGTCGACCAGGGCGCCATCAAGGGCTCCCGGCGCAGCAACCCGGCCACCTACACCGGGCTGCTCGAACCGATCCGCAAGGCCTTCGCCAAGGCGAACGCCGTCAAGCCGGCCCTGTTCAGCGCCAACTCGGAGGGCGCCTGCCCGACCTGCAACGGCGCGGGCGTGGTCTACACCGACCTGGCGATGATGGCCGGGGTGGCCAGCACCTGCGAGGACTGCGAGGGCAAGCGCTTCCAGGCCTCGGTGCTGGAGTACCGGCTGGGCGGCCGGGACATCAGCGAGGTGCTGGCGATGTCGGTGACCGAGGCCGAGGAGTTCTTCGGCGACGGGGAGGCGAAGCTGCCGGCCGCGCACCGGATCCTGGAGCGGCTCGCCGACGTCGGCCTCGGGTACGTCAGCCTGGGCCAGCCGCTGACCACGCTGTCCGGCGGTGAGCGCCAGCGGCTGAAGCTGGCCACCCACATGGCGGACAAGGGCGGGGTCTACGTCCTGGACGAGCCGACCACCGGTCTGCACCTGGCGGACGTGGAGCAGCTGCTCGGCCTGCTGGACCGGCTGGTGGACTCCGGCAAGTCGGTGATCGTGATCGAGCACCACCTGGCCGTCATGGCGCACGCGGACTGGATCATCGACCTCGGCCCGGGTGCCGGGCACGACGGCGGCCGGGTGGTGTTCGAGGGCACCCCGGCCGAGCTGGTCGCCGCCCGCTCCACGCTGACCGGCGAGCACCTGGCGGAGTACGTGGGCGCCTGACGGGCCTCAGCCGAGCGGAAGGACCATCTCCAGGATCCGGGCGCTCTCGTCCAGCACGTACGGCGTCTCGCCGCCGGTGTACGTGAAGCCGCGCCGCCGGTAGAAGGCGGCGGCGCGGTCGTTCGCCTCGTGGACGCCGAGCAGCATCCACTCGGCGCCGCCCTCCCGGGCCCAGGCGATGACCGCGTCCAGCAGGGCGTCGGCGACGCCGCGCTCACGGCCGCGGTGCGCCGGGTCGACCCAGACGCCGATCAGGTCGACGGTCGCGGTCTTGCGGCTGGGGATCGAGAGCATGGTGGCGACCCACCGGCCGTCGGCCGGATCCACCGCGACCAGGCCGATCCGGCCGGGCTCGTTCAGCCAGTCCGTCCGGGCCCGCCAGTTGCCCTCGCCCTGGAGCAGCGCGTACGCGTGGGTCTCGCCGAACGCCAGCGGAGTGTCCAGGAGTTGGGCCAGCCGGATGGTGCGCAGCCGCTCCCAGTCCTCGCGTCCGATCCGTTCGATCCGGTACTCCGGGCCGGCCGCGCCGCCCCCTCCGGCCTCGGTCCTCGTACCGTCCACGCCGTCCCCCATCAGGTGCAATGGCTCCGCCGCCGGTGGTCACCGGCGGCGGAGGCAGGATAACCGGGCCGGGGATCAGGGCTTGATCCGGACCGCCTGCGGGTCGTGGCCGCCGGCCTGCCGGGCGGACTCGGCGCTGATGTGCGCCACGTCGTCCGTGGCGTAGCCGCCTCCCCGGCCCACTCCCCTGCCCACTCCCCGGCCCACTCCCCTGCTCACTCCCCGATCCGCTCCACGATCAGCTCGCACAGCTCGTGGGTGCGCAGCGCGTCGTGGGCGTCCAGGGTCCGCCCGGCCCGGACGGCGTCCAGGAAGGCCAGCACGCACTGCTCGATGCCGCGCTGACGGGCCACCGGCACCCAGTCGCCGCGGCGCCGGACGGTGGGCTGGCCGCGGTGGTCGATCACCTCGGCCAGGTTGCGCACCTCACGCTTGGAGTCGCCGCCGGAGACCTCCAGGACCTCCTCGGTCGAGCCGGAGACCCGGTTCATGATGCCCAGCGCGGTGAACCCCTCGCCGCCGAGGGTGAGCACCACGTGCTCCACCAGGCCCTCACGGTCCTTGCGGGCCCGGACGTCCACGTGCTCGATCTCGCCGGGCGCCAGGAACCGCAGGGTGTCCACCACGTGCACGAAGTCGTCGAAGACCAGCGTCCGCGCGGCCTCGGCGAGTCCCTCGCGGTTCTTCTGCAGCACGATCAGGTCGCGCGGGCGCTCCAGGGCCTGGGCGTAGCCGGGCGCGTGGCGCCGGTTGAAGCCGACCATCAGCGAGCGGCCGGTCCGGTCGGCGAGGTCGACCAGCTTCCGGGCGCCGTCCACGGTGTAGTCGAGCGGCTTGTCCACGTACACGTCCACCCCGGCGTCGAGCAGCCGCTCGACGATCGGCACGTGCTGGTCGGTGGCCGCGTGCACGAAGGCGGCCCGGATGCCGCTGTCGACCAGCGCGTCCAGGTCGGTGAACCGCCGCTCGGCGTCGATCCGGTGGGCCTCCCCCAGCCGGTCCAGCTTGGCCCGGTCCCGGGTCATCAGCCGCAGGTCCAGGCCGGGCAGGGCGGTCAGCACCGGCAGGTACGCCTTCTGCGCGATGTCGCCGAGTCCGATCACCCCGACCGGCAGCGGGCCGGCGGGGACAGCGGTCGAGGTCATGGGTGCTCCCTGGGGTGCGGCCGATCTTCGTCCCGGCCACCCTACGCGGTCCGTTCCGACCGTTCCGGGCCCGCCGACCGACGGTGCTCAACGGCCGCCCGGCGCACGGATGGTAGAGGAAACCCGACCACCGGTCCTCGACCTGGCTGTCGTGACGTCACCGGCCGCCGGCGGCTGCAATGGACGGGTGCTCACTCACCTGGCCCACCGGGCCCCGGGAGCGGACGGGCACAGGTGGTTCTGGTGCGCCGGATGGCTCGCATGCGCCGCCTGGGCCGCCGCGTTCCCCCTCGTCTCCTCCCTCGGTCCGCACCGGACCTGGGGCACCGTCGCCGCGGTCGGCTACCTGGGCGCGGCGGTCACCGTGCTGCTGCCCTCGCGGCGGGACGCCCGGCTCGGCTCGGCCGTCCTCGCGCTCGCCGGGGCGGTCGTGCTTCCGCTGCTGCTCCTGGTGCACACCGGGGCGGCGCAGAGCGAGGTCGGGGTGATCGAGCGGTCCGGCTCACTACTGCTGCACCAGGCGTCCCCGTACCTCGACGCCCCGCGCACGGTGGACGAGGTGACGCCCTATCTGCCGGCCATGGCGCTGCTGGGCGTCCCACACGCGCTGCTCGGCGGCGCGGGCCCGCTCGCCCGGCTGGCCGGCGACCCCCGGGTGTGGTGCGCGGCCGTGCTGCTCGGCGGCCTGTGGCCGGCCCACCGGCTGCTGCGGCTGGCCGCACCCGCCAGACCGGCCGCCCGGCCACGCTGGGGTGCGGTACCGCCGGGGACGGTGCTGGCCGCGCTGGTCGCCTCGCCGGTGGTGGCGCTGCCGCTCGCGGTCAGCGGCATCGACCTGCCGCTGACCGGCCTGCTCTGCCTGGCGCTCGCCCTGGCCGCAGTGCGCCGCCCGGCGGCCACCGGGCTGGTGCTGGCCGTGGCCTGCGCGATGAAGTGGACCTCCTGGCCGGCCGTCGCCGTCGCCGCTGCCCTGCTCGCCGCCACGGCCGGCCGGCGGGCCGCGGCCCGCTGCTTCGCGGTGGCGTTCCTCGGCACCGCCGCGCTGGTGCTGCCCGCCGCGCTGCTCGCCCCCGGGCCGATGGTCGACCAGGTGCTGGCCTTCCCGCTCGGCCGCGGCGGGCTGCGCACCGAGGCGGCCAGCCCGCTGCCGGGCAAGCTGCTCGCCGACCTCGGGTCGGCCGGGTGGTACGTGGCGGTCGCGCTGCTGCTGCTCGGCGGCCTGACCGTCGCCGTCTCGCTGGTGCGCCGGCCGCCCCGCGACCTGGTCGCCGCCGCCGACCGGCTGGCCCTCGGCCTGGGCGCGGCCTTCCTGCTGGCCCCGGCCGGCCGGTTCGGCTACCTCGCACTGCCGGCCGTGCTGGCGCTCTGGGCCCGCGTCATGCCCGGGACCGGCCCGGCGGCCCCGCGCCCGAGCCCGAGCCCGCTGCCCGAGCCCGCGACCGCATCCATCACCCGTTCCTCCCAGGAAGGAGGTGTCCGTTGAGCCTCCACCCGTCGGACGCCGCGACACCGCTCGACCCTGCCGACCACACCGACTTCACCGACCGCACCGAGCACACCGACCACACGGCCGGGCCCCGGCCCCGACCGGTCGGCGCCCGCGCCGCGACCGTCGCCGCCGCCCTGCGCTGGGGCGGGGGCCGGCTGTCCTTCGTCGAGGACGAGGTCGCCGGCCTGCGCCAGGTCGTCGCCCCCGGCGCCACCTGCCTCGACATCGGCGCCGAGTACGGCCTCTACACCTGGGTGCTGTCCGCGCTGGTCGGCCCGTCCGGCGCGGTCCACAGCGTGGAGCCGCTGCCCGGCCCGGCCCGCTGGCTGCGCACCGCCTCGCGGCTGCTCGGCACCCGCAACGTCGCCGTGCACCGGCTCGCCCTCGGCGCGGAGCCGGGGCGCGGCACGCTCAGCCTGCCCAAGCGCCGCGGGCTGCCGGTGCACGGCCGGACGTACCTCACCGAGGGCGCCGACGGCCCCGGGCCGAACGCCGAGTTCACCGCCTCCGTGCGGATACCCGCCCGGGTCGCCACGCTCGACCAACTGGCGGACGAACTGCGCCTGACCCGGCCCTCGTTCATCAAGGCCGACGTCGAGGGCGCCGAACTGGCCGTGCTCCGGGGCGGGGCGGCCACCCTGCGCCGTCACCGGCCGACGCTGCTGCTGGAGATCGAGGACCGGCACCTGCGCAAGTACGGGTCGCGCGCGGCCGACGTGCCCCGGCACCTGGAGCAGTACGGCTACCGGGCGCACCGCTGGTGGCGCGGCCGGTGGGTCCCGGCCCCGCAGGTCACCGACGACTGCCGCAACTACCTCTTCACCGTCTGACCCCTCCCGGATGCGAGGCCACAACCCCCATGGGAACCACCCTGATCGTCACCAACGACTTCCCGCCCCGGCAGGGCGGCATCGAGACCTTCGTGCACGCCATGGCGGTGCGCGTCCCGGACGACGACGTGGTCGTCTACACCTCCAGCGAGCCGGGTGACGCCGCGTACGACGCCACCCTGCCCTTCCCGGTGGTCCGGGACCGGAGCCGCACCCTGCTGCCGACCGCCCGGGTGACCCGCCGGACGCTGGAGATCGCCCGCGCCCACGGCTGCGACCGGGTCTGGTTCGGCGCCGCCGCGCCGCTGGCCGCGATGGCGCCCGCGCTGCGGCGGGGCGGCATCGAGCGGACCGTCGCCACCACCCACGGCCACGAGATCTGGTGGGCCCGCGCCCCGCTCGCCCGCCGGCTGCTGCGCCGGATCGGTGACCACGTCGACGTGGTCACCTACCTCGGCGAGTACACCCGGCGCCGGATCGCCCCGGCGCTGGGGCCGCGGGCCCGGCTGGTGCGGCTCGTCCCCGGTGTGGACGCCGAGGCCTTCCGGCCCTCGCCGGAGCACCGCCGGGTGATCCGCGAGCAGTACGGGCTCGGCGACGCCAAGGTGATCCTGTGCGTGTCCCGGCTGGTGCCGCGCAAGGGCCAGGACGCCCTGATCCGGGCGCTGCCGCTGATCCGCCGAAGCGTCCCGGACGCCGTCCTGGTGATCGTCGGGCACGGCCCGGACGAGTCGCGGCTGCGCCGGTTGGCGAGCCAACTCGCCCCGGGCGCCGTGGTGTTCGCGGGCGGCCAGGACCACGCCTCGACGGTCTGGTACTACGCCGCGGCGGACGTCTTCGCCATGCCGTGCCGGACCAGGAAGGCCGGACTGGAGGCGGAGGGGCTGGGCATCGTCTTCCTGGAGGCCGCCGCGAGCGGGCTTCCCGTCGTGGCCGGCGACTCCGGCGGCGCCCCGGACACCGTGCTGGACGGCCGGACCGGCAGCGTGGTGGACGGCCGGTCCGTGCCGGCCGTCGCGGACGCCGTCGCGGCGGCCCTGCTGGACGCCGACCGGGCCCGGGAGTTCGGGCGGCGCGGCCGGGCGTGGGTGTCCGAGCAGTGGTCCTGGGACGCCTCGGCGGAGCAGCTCACCCGGCTGCTCACCCCCGGGGTGGAGCTGCGCTCCGTCACCGTCCCGCCGGTGGAGTGACTACGCCCGCGCCCCGCCGCCGCGCAGGTAGGCGAGCACCGCGAGGACCCGCCGGTTGCCCTCGACCGGGTCGAGGTCCAGCTTCATGAAGATGTTGCTGGAGTGCTTGACCACCGAGGCCTCGGTGACGGTCAGCCGCTGGGCGATCGACTGGTTGTTGAGCCCCTCCGCCATCAGCCCCAGCACCTCCCGCTCGCGCGGCGTGAGGCGCTTCAGCGGCTCGTCGGCGGTGCGCTGCTGGAGCAGCACCCGGACCACCTCCGGGTCCAGCACGGTCTGCCCGCCCGCCACCCGTTCCAGCGCGTCGAGGAAGTCGGTGACCTCCCCGACCCGGTCCTTGAGCAGGTACCCGAGGCCGCCGTCGGTGGAGGCGTCGCTGCCGAACAGCTGGGTCGCGTACGCCGTCGCCACGTACTGGGAGAGCACCAGGACGGGCAGGCCCCGGTGCCGGGAGCGCAGTTCGACGGCGGCCCGGAGCCCCTCGTCCCGGAAGTCCGGCGGCATCCGCACATCGGTGATGACGATGTCGGGCCGCTCGGCGTCGACGGCACGGGCCAGTTCCCCGGCGTCGCCGACCGCGGCGACCACCCGGTGGCCGACCCGCCCGAGCAGCTCCACCAGGCCGGCCCGCAACAGGACGGCGTCCTCGGCGAGCACTACACGGAGCACGGGACCTCCACACGCAGTTGGGTCGGTCCTCCGACCGGGCTGGTCACGATGAGTCGTCCTTTCAGGATGGCCACCCGGTCGGCCAGCCCCTGGAGGCCGGCACCGGCAGCGGGATCGGCCCCGCCGTGGCCGTTGTCGGTGACGAGCAGCACCAGCTTCTCGCCCTTCAGATGGGCCGCGACGGCGACCTCGTCCGCGCCGCTGTGCTTGGAGACGTTGGTCAGCGCCTCGGTGATGGTGAAGTAGGCGGCCGTCTCGACCGGGCCGGGCAACCGGTCCGGCAGGTCGATGTCGACGGTCACCGGGATCGGGTTGCGCAGCGCCAGCTCGGCCACCGCCGCGGGCAGCCCGTGGTCGGTGAGCACCTGCGGATGGATCCCGCGCACCAGGGTGCGCAACTGCTCCAGGGCCCGCTTCGCCTCGCCGCGGGCACGGGTGACCAGCTCGGCGGCGGCCGGGTGCTGCCCGCGCAGCTCCAGCTCGGCCAGCCCCAGGGTCATGCTCAGGGCGACCAGCTGCTGCTGGGCGCCGTCGTGCAGATCGCGCTCGATCCGGCTCCGCTCGGCCTCGAAGGCGTCCACCAACCGGGCCCGGGAGCGGGTGAGTTCGACCACCCGGGTGCCGAGGTCCTCGTCCCGCACCGGGAGCAGGAACTGCGCCGTGCGCACCTGCGCCCCGGCCAGCAGGGCCCCGGCGTAGGCGGAGACCACCAGCCCGAGCAGGCCGGCGGCGCTGCCGGGCAGCGCCGTGACCGGGTCCGAGATCGGGTGGCCGGGCCAGAGCATCACGGTGTCCGGGCTGATCGCCCAGACGATCAGCGGCGTGGTCAGGAGGATCAGTGAGATCCCGAGCAGCGCGACGAAGCCGATCCCGCTCGCGGTGTACAGCACGGCCTGGATCAGCAGGTACGCCAGTTCGCGCCAGGTCGCCCGCTCCTTCAGCCTGGTCCGCAGCCAGGCCGCCGCCCCCGCGCCGGGCAGCGAGCCGTGCGGGTCGGGCAGCGGCACCGGCTCGACCAGCAGCAGCCGGCGCCGTTCCAGTGCGGCCATCGGCACCCCGAGCACGGCCACCCCGGCCAGCACCACCAGCCCGACCCCGACCACGGACAGCCCGACCCCGACGAACAGCAGCGCGGCCAGCGCCACCAGCGAGACGGCGCCCTGAACGGTGCCGGTCAACAGGAAGGCCCAGGCCCGCAGCGGCCAGGACGACCACAGGAAGCCCAGCGGCCGCCGTCGCACGGCCTCCCACACGGCAACCGTCATCGGCGCTCTCCTCCCCTACCTCGCCGCACGCGTACGAACCTCGGGCCGACTCTATCGGCCCTCCGGGACCGGTGGATGGTAGGGAAAACCCAACCCCCAGGACTCCTCGCAGGCCCACTGCGCCCGCGGCCGCGCTCTGTTGGACTGGGGGCATGTCACTGCTCACCGACATCCAGCTGCCCGCCGTCAACCTGGTCGGCGTCACCAAGAGCTACCCGAGCTCCGCCGGACCGGTCCCGGTGTTGCGCGGGGTCAGCCTGGGCTTCCCCCAGCGCGCCCTGACCGCGGTGATGGGGCCGTCCGGCTCCGGCAAGACCACCCTGCTCAACTGCGCGGCCGGCCTGGACCGGCCGGAGAGCGGCAAGGTGCTGCTCGGCGACACCGACCTGGCGGCCTGCGACGAGCGGCAGCTGACCGAGGCGCGGCGCAGCCGGATCGGCTTCGTCTTCCAGCAGTTCAACCTGCTGCCGATGCTCACGGCCTTCGAGAACGTGGCGCTGCCGCTGCGGTTGCAGGGCCGCAAGGTGCGGCGCGGCGACGTGGTCGAGGCGCTGCGCATGGTGGGGCTGGAGGACCAGGCCGACCGCCGGCCGGCCCAGCTGTCCGGCGGCCAGCAGCAGCGGGTGGCGATCGCCCGGACGCTGGCGGCCGAGCCGGAGATCATCTTCGCCGATGAGCCGACCGGCTCGCTCGACCGGCGCAACGGCCGCCAGGTGATGCAACTGCTGCGGGACGCGGTCGACCACGAGGGCCGGACGATCGCCATGGTGACCCACGACCCGGCCGCGGCGGCCTGCGCGGACCGGGTGGTGTTCCTGTCCGACGGGCGGATCGTCGGCCGGCTCGACCAGCCGACCGCCGAGGCGGTGGCCCACCAACTGAGCGTCTGGGAGCAGTGATGTGGCGGATGTCGGTGCAATCGGTGCGCCACTACTGGGCGTTGTTCGCGGGGACGTTCGTGGCGCTGGCGCTGGGTGTCGGCCTGGTCGGGGTCTCGGCCTCGGCGCTGGCGGCCACCTGGGTGGTGCCGGCCGCCGCCGGTACGGCCTCGGTGACGCTCACCGACCAGGCCGGCGGCTCGCACACGGTCACCACCGGCCAGGCCGACCTGGGCGGGGTGCAGTCCGTGCTGGCCATGGGCGGGGTGGTGTCGGGGTTCGTCACGGTCTTCGTGGTCGCGGGCACCTGCGCCTTCGGGATCGCCCTGCGGCGGCGGGACATGGGGCTGCTGCGGCTGGTCGGCGCGGGCGGGCCGCAGGTGCGCCGGATGGTGCTGGGCGAGTCCTTCGTGGTGGCGGTGCCGGCCGCCGCGGTCGGCTGCGTGCTGGCGGCCGTGGCGGCGCCCGCCACCGTGCGGGCGCTGAACGGGACCGGCCTGTCGCCGGTGGAGCTGAGGCCGGGCCCGCTGTTCTGGCCGCTGGTGTTCGCGGCGGGCACCGGGCTGCTGCTGGCCTTCCTCGGGATGGTGGCGGCGTCCAAGCGCGCGGCGAAGGCGCGGCCGGTGGAGGCGCTGCGCGAGGCGGACCTGGACTCCCGGCCGATGACGGCCGGGCGGGCGGTGGCCGGGGTGCTGGCGCTGGTGGGCGGCGGCGCGATGGTGGCGCTGACCTCCGGCGCCGGGGAGGAGGCGACCACGCCGCTCGCGCTGTTCGGCACCATGGCGCTGGCGGTCGCGGCCTCGCTGCTGGGGCCGCTGTACCTGCCGCCGGTGCTGCGGCTGCTGTCGCTGCCGCTGCGGCTGAGCGATCCGGTGGCGGGGCGGTTGGCCGCGGAGTCGGTCCGTGCCTCGCGGCGGCGGACGGCGGCGCTGGTGGGGCCGGTGCTGGCGATCACGGCGATCGTCGGGGTGTTCACCACGGTGCTGTCCACGGCCGGGGCGGCCAGCGCGGCCGACGACCGGGCCCGTACGGCCGGGCAGTTGGTGGTCGAGCCCGTCGGGGCCGACGGGCTGAGCGCGCGGCAGCTGGCCGCGCTGCGCGGCGACCCGCGGGTGGCGGCGGTGTCGGCGCCGGCCGCGCTGGACCTCGCGGTGGCCGGGCCGACCACGGCCTGGAAGGAGCAGGCGGCGGTGGTCGACCCGGTCGAGCTGTCCCGGACGCACCGGATCACTGCCGCCGAGGGCACGGTGGCGCCGCTGGTGCCGGACACCGTCGCGGTGTCCAAGGAGTTCGCCTCCTGGTACGGCTTCCACGCCGGTAGCACCGTCACGTACGGGCTGTTCGGCGGCCGTCCGGTGAACGCCCGGGTGAGCGCGGTGCTGGAGGGCGGCTCGGCGGTGCCGCACCTGCTGCTGCCGGCCTCGGCGGCGGCCGCGGCCGGCGCGCCGGAGCGGGCGAGCGTGTTGCTGACGCCCGCGGCGGCGGGCGTGGCCGGGGAGGCGGCCGCGGCGCTGACCGCCGAGCTGGGGGCGGACCGGGTGCGGGTGGTGCCGAGTGCGACCTGGTTCGACCACCACAGCACCGATCAGGAGCGGCTCAACCGCCTGGTGCTGCTGGTGTTGACGGTGCCCGGCTGCCTGTACGCGCTGATCGCGGTGGGCAGCACCCTGGTGATGTCGTACAGCCGCCGGGGCCGGGAGATCACGGCGATGCGGATGCTGGGCGTGAGCGCCGGGCAGGTACGGCGGATGGCGCTGTGGGAGTCGGTCTCCACCACGCTGCTGGGGGCGGCGGTGGCGGCCGCGGTGGTGACCCTCGGGGTACGCGCCTACCGCGGGGCGCTCACGGTGTTCGGGGGTACGACGCCGCTGAGCGTGCCGTGGCAGTTCCTCGGCACGCTGTTCGCGGCCTGTCTGCTGACGAGCGTGACGGTGAGCCTCGCCGCCACCGGGCACCTGTTGCGGCGGGTGAGCGTCGGGAGCGCCGGATCGCGCCAGTAGTCGTCGCCCCGGTAGTCGTCGGCCGGCAGCGGTCGTGCCGGTCGTGGTCGTGCCGGTCGTGGGGGCCGACGGGCGTAGCGTCAGTCGGTCCGCCGTGCCTATGCTGAGCCCCAACTGATGAGCGATCACGTTTATGTTCATCATTCAAGGTTTGTGCCCGCCACCCGGCGTGGACCCACTATTCAGGAGTCGCCATGCGCGTCGCGATCGCGGAGGATTCCGCTCTCCTACGGGCCGGAATGGCGAGGCTGCTGGCGGACGAGGGAATAGAGGTGGTGGCTTCGCTGGGCGATGCCACAAATGTCCTCGATGTCGTCCGGGAGACCTGTCCGCACGTGGTGATCATGGACGTCCGGATGCCCCCGACCCACACCGACGAGGGCATCCGGGCGGCCGTGAAAATCCAGCGACTGGACGGCGGCCCGGCCGTGCTGCTGCTGTCCCAGTACGTGGAGCACACCTACGCGCAGCAGTTGGTGAGCAACGCCCGGGGCGGCACCGGCTACCTCCTGAAGCAGCGGATCGGTGACTTCGCGGAATTCCTGGCCGCCCTCCAGCGGGTCGGGAAGGGCGAGACCGTCCTCGACCCGGACCTCTTCCGGCAATTCATCGGGAGTCCCCGCGAGAAGCGCGCCGCGGAATTGCTGACCCCGCGCGAGCACCAGGTGCTGGAACTCATGTCGACCGGTCTGACGAATATGGGGATCGTCAATCGGCTGAACATCTCCGAGCGGGCCGTGGAGAAACACGTCACGGCGATCCTGGGAAAGCTGCGCATTCCGAATTCCGGGGAGAGCCACCGGCGCGTACTGGCCGTCCTGGACTATCTGCGCGGCATCGACCGGCTGGCCGCGGACGAGAGCCGCTGACGCCGCAGTGTCCCCGCCGCACGTGAAACTGCCGAGCCCGTACCGGGCCGCCGCAGGGCTCATCTACCTCTCCGTCGGCAGCCTGGTGGGCCTCCTGCTGGCGCCGCTGGTCGTCCTCTCACTGGTCCTGCGGGTGCTGTCCTGGGCGCTGCTGGTCGGCCTGCCGATGCTGGTGGTGCTCTGCGTCCGGGCGCTCAGCACGGCGTTCCACCGGGTGGCCCGCCCCGGACCGGCCGGCTCCGCGCCCGAGCAGCCGGCCCGGCCCAGCCGGACCTGGCGCGAGCACCTGCGGGACATGCCCGCCCGGCTGGCCTTCCTGCGTGACGGCATCTCCTTCAGCCTGCCGCTGCTGCGCGCCGTCGCCGAGCTGGAGCAGCTGCTCGCCCGCTTCGTGCACGGCGTCGACGGGCCGCGGGAGCCGGTGCTGCGGGCCCTCGCCCTGCGCCGGGAGCGGCACCGCCCGCCCGAGGCGACCTGGGACGACATCGGCTACCTGGGGCTGCTGCTGCTCGGCACGGTCTGGCTGGCGCCGCTGGCCGCGCTGGCCGTCCCGGTGGTCGCCTTCGTGGTGGCGCTGCCGATCGGCCCGCCCGACCAGCTGGCCTTCGGCCCCGGCAACAACATCGTGGTGGACTCCGCCGTCAGCCGGCTGCTGGTCGCCGTCTGCTCGGTGGTGGTCTTCGTCCTGCTGCTGGGCCTGCTGCTGTGGCTGGGCCGGCTGCGCGCCCGGATGGTGCGCCGGGTGCTCGGCCGGATCGAGCAGACCGAGACCCGGCGGCGGGAGGCCGCCGCCGAGCGCCAGCGGATCGCGGCGCTGCGGGTGAACGACGCCGATTTCCGCCGGGTGGAACGCGATCTGCACGACGGCGCCCAAGCCCGGTTGGCCGCACTGCTGATGCACCTCTCGCACGCCCGATTGCGCCGCAGTGACGACGCGGAATACCTGGCGGCGGTCGTCGGCGAGGCGCACCAGGAAGTCGAGAAGGCCATCGAGGAAATCCGCGACCTGGTCCGCGGGATCCAGCCGCCGATACTGAGCGACCGCGGTCTGGACGCCGCCGTGACGGCCCTGACGGAACGCTTTCACGTACCCGTCTCGATTTCCAGCAATCTGGACCGGCGGCCGGATGTCCGGGTGGAGTCGACCGCCTATTACGTCATCGCGGAATGCCTCGCCAACACCGCGAAGTACGCGGGTGCCACGGCCATCCACATCGCACTCGAACAGGGTGACGACCGTTTGGTGGTCTCGGTCACGGACGACGGCGTGGGCGGGGCCAGCCCGACCGTGGGCACCGGCCTGCGCGGCCTGGAGGACCGGGCCGCCGCGATCAACGGCCGACTGGACGTCAGCAGCCCGCCCGGCGGGCCCACCACCGTACGGGCCACTCTGCCCTGGTCCGTGACTCCGGTCTGACCTGCGGCTTTTCCCCATACGGAAAGATCTTGCCCTTCTCTGAACATCTGATCGAGGATGGATGGTGCGGGTAACCGCACCATCGACGGTGCGGCTACCCGCACCGGTGCACTCGATGAAGGGGGAAACATGGATGCGCACCTCGCCGTCAGACTGGCCGCCGCGGCACGCGATCACGCGGTTCCCGGCGCCCAGTTGACCGTGTACCGAAACGGTCGGACCAGGTCCGTCGTCACCGGCGTCACCCAGGTCGGCGGCACCGATCCGGTCACCCCGGAAACCGCCTTCGCGCTCGGCTCCGTCACCAAGGCCTTCACCGCCACCGTCATCGCCCAGCTGGCCGCCGACGGCGATATCGACCTCGACGATCGAATCGCAGAGCACGTACCGGAGTTGAGCACCCCGGCGGCCGGCGAGTTGTCGTCCGTGACAATTCGGCAGGTGCTCAGCCACACCGCCGCACTGGTCGCCGACCACGAACTCGACAACCACGAGGACGCCTCACTGATCCGGTACGCGGCCAGTGTCGCGAACACCGGGCTGCTGAATGCGCCCGGCACCTGCTTCTCCTACTCGAACACCGGCTACAACCTGCTCGGCCGGGCCATCGAATACGTCACGGATATGAAGTGGCGGGCGGCCCTGGAGAATTTCCTGCTCCGCCCGCTCGGCATCGACCCGTTGCTGCCGCAGGATTCCGCCGACCGCTCCCGCGCGCTCGCCACCTGCCACACCGTCCGTCCCGGCGACGGCTCGGCGCGCCCGGTGGGACTGTTCCTGCCGCACAGCTGGGCGCCGGCCAGCGGCCTCGCCGCCAGCGCGGACGACCTGGTCCGCTTCGCCCGGCTCCACCTGGGCGACCACCCCGACGCCGAGGTGCTGCTCCCCGGCGAGGTCCGGGCCGAGCTGGCCCGACTCGCCCCCGGCGCCGACGCCTTCGGCATGGCCGACGGCTGGGGCCTCGGCCTGGCCCGCTACGACTCCCCGGACGGCGTCTGGCTCGGCCACGACGGCACCGTCGACGGCGGCACCGCCCACCTGCGCTTCCACCCGGCGAGCGGCACCGCGCTGGCGCTGACCACCAACTCCACCACCGGCACCCTGCTCTGGGCCGACCTGGTGGGCTCGCTGCGCGAACTCGGCCTGGCCGTCGGCGAGTATCGCCCCCGGCTGCCCGCCCCCGCCCAACCGCTCGCCGCCGACCGCCTGGTCGGCGACTACCGCAACGGCGACACCTCCTTCTCCGTCCGCAGCCACCCCACCGGTCTGCGGCTGTCCGACGGCACCGGCCTGGTCGCCGAGCTGGCCCTGCACGGCCGGTCGGTGTTCACCGCCCGGCGTCTGGACGCCCAGGAGGCCGCCTACACCGGCCGGTTCGTCACCGACCCGGTGACCGGCGAGGCCGTGGTGCTCCAGCTCAGCGGACGCTCCGCCCGGCGCACCGCCGCCTGACCCTCCCCTCCCCCGCCCCACCACCCCCAGCGTCTCTCCCCCCACCACCACCGTCCCCCGGCGCCCCCTCGACTCCGCCGGCCCCCGCCGCGCGTCCCCGTTCCCGCGCCGCGGCCCACCGTTCCCCCGCTCTCCCCGTCGCCGGCCCGTCACCAGGGGCTCCCCTCGGCATGCCCCCGTGCTGACGCCGGCCTTTCTGGAGGTACAACCGTGGCTCGCCCCGACATGCCGGTCAACCGTGCGGTCCCCCACCAGGTGGCGTTCTGGCGGAAGCGGCTGGCGGGTGTCGCCCCGCTCGAACTGCCCACGGACCGACCGCGTCCAGTGGTGCGGACCGCCGACACCGCGAGCTGCGAACGCGCCCTCCCGGCCGGCGCGGCGGCCGCGCTGGCCGACCTCGCCCGGGCCCACGACACCGCCCCGTCCACGGTGCTCACCGCGGCAGCGATCGCGGTGCTGATGCGCCACTCCGGCCAGGAGGACGTCGCGCTCGGCGCGGTCTCCCCCCGCACCGGGCACACCCTCACGCTGCGCACCGCCGTCGACCCGGCCGCCGGCTTCGACGCGCTGCTGCGCCGCACCGCCGCCGACCTCGCCGAGACGCTCGCCAACGACGGCGTCCCGATCTCCGAGCTGGTCGAGGCGCTGGCCCCGAGGCAGGACACCAGCACCACCCCCTTCGTCCAGGCCGTGGTCGCCCTCACCGACGAACTCCCGCTGGCACACCGCGCGTTCGACCCGCTCGACCTGTGCGTCGAGGTGCTCGCCGGGGAGCGCCGGATCCGGATCCGGTACGCCACCGCCCTGTTCGACCGGGACACCGCGGCCCGGCTCGCCGACCAGCTGGCCGTCCTGCTCACCGCGGCGGGCGCCGACCCGACCCGGCCGCTGACCGCGCTGCCGCTGCTCGCCCCCGAGGAAGCCGAGCGGGCCGTCCGGGCCTGGAACGACACCGCCCGCGAGGTGCCCACCGGCAGCTTCCCCGAGCTGTTCGCGGCCTGGGCCGGCACCCGGCCGGACGCCCTCGCGGTGGTCGACGAACGGGAGCGGATCAGCTACCGCGAACTCGACGAACGGGCCAACCGGATCGCCCACCACCTGATCGGACTCGGCGCCGAACGCGGCCAGTTGATCGGCCTGTGCGTGGAGCGCGGCGCCGCGATGGCGGCCGGCCTGCTCGGCATCATGAAGGCCGGCGCCGCCTACCTGCCGCTCGACCCGGACTACCCCGCCGACCGCCTCGGCTACCTGCTCCAGGACTCCGGCGCCCGGCTCGTCCTCACCCAGCGGAACCTGCGCGACCGGCTGTCCGGCAGCGACGCCGTCCTGGTCGACCTGATCGCGGACCGGGCCGCCATCGCCGCCCGGCCGGACACCGCCCCCGAGGTGGAGCTGCGCCCGGACGACCTCGCGTACGCCATCTACACCTCGGGCTCCACCGGCCGCCCCAAGGGCGTGCTCGTCCCGCACGCCGGGATCGGCAACCTGGCCGCCGTCCAGGCCGAGGCCTTCGACGTCACCCCCGGCTCGCGGGTCCTGCAGTTCGCCTCCGCCAGCTTCGACGCCGCGTTCTGGGAGGTCAGCATGGGCCTGCTGACCGGCGCGACGCTGGTCATGGGCAGCAAGGAGACGCTCGCGCCGGGCGAGCCGCTGGCCGCCTGGGCCGCCGAGCACGGCGTCACCCACGCGACCCTGACCCCGGCCACCGTCGCGGTGCTGCCCGAGGGCCGGGGCCTGCCCGAGGGGGCCACCCTGATCGTGGCCGGCGAGGCCAGCACCGCCGACCTGGTGGCCCGCTGGTCCGCGGGCCGCCGGATGGTCAACGCGTACGGCCCCACCGAGACCACCGTGTGCGCCACCATGAGCGCCCCGCTGAGCGGCGCGACGGTGCCCCCGATCGGCACGCCGATCGCCAACTTCCAGGTCCACCTGCTGGACGAGGCCTTGCGGCCCGTCCCGGTCGGGGTGCGCGGCGAGCTCTACCTGGCCGGCGTCGGCCTGGCCCGCGGCTACCACGGCCGGCCGGGCCTGACCGCCGAGCGCTTCGTGGCCAACCCCTTCGGCGCCCCCGGCGATGGGCCCCTGTCCGGTGGCGGGCGAGGCGGGAGGATGTACCGCACCGGCGACATCGCCCGCCGCCGCCCCGACGGCACCCTGGAGTACCTCGGCCGCGCCGACGACCAGGTCAAGATCCGCGGCTTCCGGATCGAACTCGGCGAGATCGAGAGCGCGCTAGCCCTCCACCCCGACGTCGCCCAGGCCGCCGTCGTCACCCACAACACCAACCTGGTCGGCTACGTCTCCCCCACCGAGGGGCGCCGCCCGGACGGTGACGCGCTGCGCGCCCACCTCGCCACCGCCCTGCCCGAGCACTTGGTCCCCTCGGCCGTCCTGGTCCTCGACACCCTGCCGCTCACCCCGAACGGCAAGGTCGACCGCCGGGCGCTGCCCGGCCCGGGCGCGCTGCGCGCGGGCGCCCGGGCCGCGGCCCCGCCGAGCACGCCCGTCGAGGCGACCATCGCCGGCGTGTGGTCCGACGTCCTCGGGGTCGAGGCCGTCGGGGTGCACGACGACTTCTTCGAGCTGGGCGGCAACTCGATCCTGGCCGTCCGGGCCGTCTCCCGGCTACGGGCCGCGCTCGGGGTGAAGCTGCCGCCGCGGATCCTCTTCGACGCCCCCACCATCGCCGAGCTCGCCGCCACCGTGGCGCCCGCCGACTCCACCGCCGAGCAGCCGATCCCGGCCGTGCCCCGCGACGGCGTGCTGCCGATGTCCTTCGGTCAGCAACGCCTGTGGTTCCTGGAGGACTTCGACCCGGGCAGCGCCGAGTACCACACCGCGCTCGGGCTGCGGCTGGCCGGCCCGCTCGACGAGGAGGCGCTGCGCGCGGCGGTGGGCGACCTGGTGCGGCGCCACGAGTCGCTGCGCACCACCTTCGGGGTGATCGACGGCCACGGCGTCCAGGTCGTCCACCCCGGACTGCCGCCGCAGTGGCGCACCGTGGACCTCACCGCCACCCCCGACGGGCTGCGCGAGGAACGGCTGGACGAGTTGGTCGGCGCCGAGACCTCCCGGGCCTACGACCTGCACACCGGCCCGGCGTTCCGGGTGCTGCTGGTCCGGCTGGCCGCCGAGCAGCACGTGTGCGTGCTCGGCATGCACCACATCGTCACCGACGGCTGGTCGATGGGCGTGGTCCGCCGGGAGCTGGGCGGGCTGTACACCGCCCGGGTCACCGGGCGCGCCGCGCAGCTCGGCGAACTGCCCGTCCAGTACCCGGACTTCGCCCAGTGGCAGCGCGGCCGACTGGCCGACGGAGCGCTGCTCGACCGCCACCTCGACTGGTGGCGCGAGCAGCTGGCCGGCGTCACCCCGCTGGAGCTGCCCACCGACCGGCCCCGCCCGCCGGTGCGCTCCTCGGCCGGCGCGGTGCACTCCTTCCGGCTGCCCGACGCGACCGCCGCGGCGCTGCGCGAGCTGGCCCGCGCCGAGTCCGCCACCCTGTTCATGGTGCTGACCGCCGTCGTCAAGGCCGTCCTCGCCCGCTACTGCGCCCAGCCGGACATCGCGGTCGGCACCGCCTCCTCCGGCCGCGACCGCGCCGACCTGGAGGGCCTGGTCGGCTTCCTGGTGAACACCGTGGTGCTGCGCTCGCGGGTCGAACCGGAGCAGTCCTTCGCGGAGTTCCTGGCTGCCGTCAAGGAGACCGTGCTGGCGGCCTTCGCCCACGAGGAAGTGCCCTTCGAACGGCTGGTGGAGGCCGTCCAGCCGGAGCGGGACGCCAGCCGCACCCCCCTGGTCCAGGCCATGGTGGTGCTGCAGAACGCACCCGGGGACGCCCTGGAACTGCCCGGCATCACCGTCACCGACCACCCCGTGCACCGCGAGGCCGCGCCCTTCGACCTGACCGTCGAGTTCTTCGAGACCGACGGCGGCCTGACCGCCCGGATCGGCTACAGCACCGCGCTGTTCGACCGGGCGACGGTGGTGCGCCTCGCCGGGCACCTGAGCACCCTGGCGGCGGCCGCCGCCGCGGAGCCCGGCCGGGTGCTGGCCACCCTGCCGATGCTGACCGAGGCCGAGCGGCACGAACTGCTGCCCGCCCCGGCCACCGCCGCGCCGGAGCCCCCGACCTTCACCGAGCTGATCGAGGAGCAGGCCCGCCGCCGCCCGCACGCGCCCGCCGTGGAGGACCGGCACGGCACCCTGAGCTACCGCGAGCTGGACGAACGGGCCGACCGGCTCGCCCACCACCTCGCCGAGCTGGGCGCCGGACCGGGCCGCATCGTCGGCCTCTGCCTGGAGCGCGGCACCGAACTGCTGGTCGGCCTGCTCGGCATCATGAAGTCCGGCGCCGCCTACCTGCCGCTGGACCCGAACTACCCGGCCGACCGGCTGGCCTTCATGCTCGCCGACTCCGGCGCCGGGATCGTGGTCACCCGCACCGAGCTGCTCGGCGAACTGCCCGCCACCGAAGCGGTGTCGGTGGACCTGACCGCGCAGGCCGACCGGATCGCCGCCCGGCCCACCGGCCCGACCGCCGGGCGCCCGCGCCCCGCCGACCTGGCGTACATGATCTACACCTCCGGCTCCACCGGCACCCCCAAGGGCGTCCTGGTGCCGCACTCCGGCATCGCCGGTCTGGCCGCCGCGCTGGCCGAACGGCTGGCCGTCACCCCGGACAGCCGGGTGCTGCAGTTCGCCTCGTCCTCCTTCGACGGCGCGGTGATGGAGATCCTGATGGCCCTGCCCGCCGGCGCCACCCTGGTCCTGCCCCCGCACGGCCCGATCGTCGGCGAGGCGCTCCAGGACTTCCTGCGCGAGCGGCGGATCAGCCACGCCCTGCTGGCACCCTCCGCGGTGGCCACCCTGACCCCGGACGGCCTGGACGGGCTGCGCGCCCTCGCCATCGGCGGCGAGGCGGGCACCGGCGACCTGGTGGCCCGCTGGTCGGCCGGCCGCCGGATGATCAACGCCTACGGCCCCACCGAAGGCACCGTGGTGGCCACCATGAGCGGCCCGCTGGCCGGCGACGCCGTCCCGCCGATCGGCACCCCGCTGCCCGGCACCCGGGTCCTGCTGCTGGACGCCCGGCTCCAGCCGGTGCCGGTCGGCGTCCCGGGCGAGCTCTACCTCGCCGGGCCGAACCTGGCCCGCGGCTACCACGCCCGCCCCGGCCTGACCGCCGAGCGCTTCACCGCCAACCCGTACGGCGCCCCGGGCGAGCGGATGTACCGCTCCGGCGACATCGCCCGCCGCCGCCCCGACGGCACCCTGGAGTACCTCGGCCGCGCCGACGACCAGGTCAAGATCCGCGGCTTCCGGATCGAACTCGGCGAGATCGAGACCGCGTTGGGCCGCCACCCGGACGTCCGCGACTCCGCCGTGGTGGTCCACCAGGACGAGGCCGGGCGCAAGCGCCTGGTCGCCTACCTGGTCGCCGACCCCGCCCCAGCCGCGGGCGAGCTGCGCGCGCACCTGACCGGCACGCTCCCGGACTACATGATCCCCGCGCTGTTCGTACCGCTGGACCGGCTGCCGCTGACCCCCAGCGGCAAGGTGGACCGGCGCGCACTGCCCGAGCCCGATCTGCGGGCCGGCCGGGCGGAGACGCAGTACACCGCGCCCCGGGACGAGGCCGAGCGGGTGCTCGCCGCCGTGTGGGCCGAGGTCCTGGGAGTGGAGCGCGTCGGCGTCCACGACAACTTCTTCGACCTGGGCGGCGACTCCATCCTCTCCATCCAGGTGGTCTCCCAGGCCCGGCAGGCCGGGCTGCGCCTGACCTCCAAGATGATCTTCGTACACCAGAGCGTCGCCGCGCTGGCCGCCGTGGCCGGGACGCTCGACGAAGCACCCGCCACCGCCCCGGCCGTGGTCGCCGGGGAGGTCGCGCTGACCCCGATCCAGCGCTGGTTCTTCGCCGAACACACCGTCGCCCCGGGCCACTTCACCATGTCCGCGCAGCTCGAACTGGCCCCCGGGACGGACACCGTGCTGCTGGACCGGGCGCTCGGCGCGGTCGTCGACCACCACGACGCACTGCGGCTGCGCTACACCCGCAGCGGCCCTGAGTGGGTTCAGCAGTACGGCGAGACCCGCTGGCACGCCGGACGGCTCGCCGTCCGGGACCTCTCCGCGCTGCCCGCCGAGGAGCAGGACGCCGAACTGCACCGCACCGCGCTCGCCGCCCAGAGCGGACTCGACCTGGCCGAGGGCACCCTGGTGCGGGCCGTCTTCTTCCGGCTCGGCCACGCCCGGGCGCCCAGGCTGTTCGTGACCGTCCACCACCTGGCGATGGACGGGGTGTCCTGGCGGATCCTGCTCCAGGACCTCGACACCGCCTACCGGCAGCTCGGCGCGGGCCGCCCGGTCGAGCTCGGCGCCAAGACCAGCAGCTTCCAGCAGTGGTCGCGGCGGCTCGCCGAGCACGTTCGCGACGGCGGCCTCGATTCCGAACTCCCCTACTGGCAGCAGGCCTCGGCAGCCGTACGCCCGCTGCCCGGCGGCTCCGACGGCGACCGCCCGAACACCTTCGGCGCGGCGCGCACCGTCAGCGTGCGGCTCGGCCGCGCCGAGACCGAGGCACTGCTCCAGCGCGTCCCGGCCGCCTACCGCACCCGGATCAACGACGTGCTTCTCACCGCCCTCGGCCGGGTCCTGCGGGACTGGGCGGGCGCCCCGGTGACGATCGCCCTGGAGGGCCACGGCCGCGAGGAGCTGTTCGCCGACCTCGACTCGTCCCGCACCGTCGGCTGGTTCACCACCATCCACCCCGTCACCCTGGACGTGCCGGCCGGCGGCTGGGGCGAGGCACTGAAGTCGGTCAAGGAGCGACTGCGGGCCGTCCCCGGCCACGGCCTGGGCTACGGCGCGCTGCGCCACCTCGCCGCGCCCGGCAGCCCGGCGCACCGCGCGCTGGCCGACGCCGCCCAGCCGCAGCTCAGCTTCAACTACCTCGGCCAGTGGGACGGCACCACCAGCTCCGAAGGGCTGATCCGGGGCCGGCTGGACGCGCCGGGCGCCGACCAGGCCCCGGACGAGCACCGCCCGCACCTGATCGACATCGTCGCCCAGGTCGGCGACGGCGAGCTGCGGATCGACTGGATCCACGCCCCCGCCGTGCACGCGACCGCCGAGGTGCGGCGACTCGCGGAGGCCTTCCTGGCCGCGCTGGGCGAGCTGGTGGCGCACTGCCTCCGGCCCGGCAGCGGCGGCGCCACGCCGTCCGACTTCCCGCTGGCCCGGCTCGACCAGGCGGCCCTGGACCGGATCGTCGGCGACGGCCGCGGCATCGAGGACGTCCACCCGCTCACCCCGGTGCAGAGCGGCATGCTGTTCCACGGCCTGGCCGAGCCGAGCGCCTACTTCGAGCAGCTGAGCTTCGTCCTGGACGGCGTGACCGACCCGGAACTGCTGGCCCGTGCCTGGCAGTTGACCGCCTCCCGGTTCGACGTCCTGCGCGCCCGGGCGGTCTGGCAGGACCTCGAACGCCCGCTGCTGGTGGTCGAGCGACAGGCCGAACTGCCCGTCACCCACCTGGACTGGCGGGAGCTGACCGACACCGAGCAGCGGGCGGCCGAGCAGCGGCTGCTGGCCGAGGACCGCGCCACCCCGCTGGACCTTGGCACCGCCCCGCTGATGCGGCTGACCCTGGTCCGGCTGTCGGCCGATTCCGTCCGGGTGGTCTGCGCCTTCCACCACGTCCTGCTCGACGGCTGGTCCACCTTCACCCTGCTCGCCCGCACCTACGACGTGCACGCGGCACTGGCCGCCGGCCGGGAGCCCGAACTGCCCGGTCACCGGCCGTTCCGCGACTACGTCGACTGGCTGGAACGGCAGGACCACGGCGCGGCCGAGTCCTACTGGCGCGCGGCGCTGGCCGGCTTCCCGGCCCCGACCCCGCTGCCCGCGCTGCGCCGCACCGCCGGCGGGCAGGGCGCCGGCGCCGACGGGAAGTGCGCCCGCCGGCTGCCCGCACCCGCCGCCGAGCGGCTGCACGAGTTCGCCCGCCGCCACCGGCTCACCGTCAACACGGTGCTCCAGGGCGCCTGGGCGCTGCTGCTGGCCCGGCACGCCGGGGAGCCGGACGTCGTCTTCGGCACCACCGTCTCCGGCCGCCCCACCGACCTGCCCGGCGCGGACGCGATGGTCGGCATGCTGATCAACACCCTGCCGGTGCGGGTCCGGGTCGAGGAGTCCGCGCGGGTCACCGACTGGCTGGCCGATCTCCAGCACCGCCAGGTCGAGGACCGCCAGTACGAGTACGCCGCCCTGCCGCAGATCCAGTCCTGGAGCGAACTCGCCCGCGGCACCGCCCTGTTCCAGACCCTGATGGTGTTCGAGAACTACCCGGTGGACGAGCAGGCGGCGCTGGCGCACGGGCTGCGGGTGCGCGAACTGGCGGGCACCATCGCCGCACACTACCCGCTCAACCTGATCGCGTACGGCGGCGACGGCCTGGACTACACCCTCGCCTACGACACCGAGCTGTACGATCCGCGGACCGTCGCCCGGCTCGCCGACCGGCTGGACGCGCTGCTCGCCGGGATCGCCGCCGGCCCCGCCGACGCCCGGCTGGCCGAGCTGTCGATGCTGGCCGCCGACGAGGCCGAACTCACCCTGCACACCTGGAACGACACTGCCCGGGAGCTGCCGGAAGCCGGACTGCCCGCCCTGTTCGAGGCCGCCGTCGCGGCCCACCCCGACCGGGTCGCACTCGCCCACCCCGGCCCGGACGGTCACGTCCACGAGCTGAGCTACCGGGAGCTGGCCGAGCAGGCCGACCGGCTCGCCCACCACCTCGCCGAACTGGGCGCCGGAGCCGACCAGTTGGTCGGCATCTGCCTGGAGCGCGGCCCGCGGGCGATCACCGCCCTGCTCGCCGTCCTCAAGGCCGGCGCCGCCTACGTGCCGCTCGACCCGGACTACCCCGCCGACCGCCTCGCGTACATGATCGAGGACACCGGGATGCGGCTGCTGGTCACCGAGGAGCGGCTGCGCGACCGGCTGCCCGACACCGGCGCCCGGCTGGTCGACCTGGACCGGGAGGCGGCCCGGATCGCCGCCCGCCCCGCCACCGCCCCCGCGACCGCGCCGCACCCGGACCAGCTCGCGTACGTCATCTACACCTCCGGCTCCACCGGCCGCCCCAAGGGCGTGCTCACCACCCACCGGGCGGTGGTCCGGCTGGTGCACGGGACGGCCTTCACCGACATCGGCCCGGACAGCACCGTCGCCCAGTTCGCCTCGCTGTCCTTCGACGCCTCCACCCTGGAGGTCTGGGCGGCGCTGCTGCGCGGCGCCCGGCTGGCCGTCCACCCGCCCCGGCTGCCCACCCCGGCCGAGCTCGGCGCGTTCCTGAAGGAGCAGCAGGTCACCCACCTGTGGCTGACCGCCGGCCTGTTCCACCAGGTCGCGGACGAGCGGCCGGACGCCTTCGCCGACCTGCGGCAGCTGATCGCCGGCGGCGACCGGCTCTCCCCCGAGCACTGCGCCAAGGTGCTGGCCGCCCACCCCGGGCTGCGGCTGACCAACGGCTACGGCCCCACCGAGGCGACCACCTTCACCACCACCCACGACCTGGCCGCCGACCGGTCCGAGGGCCCCGTGCCGCTGGGCGCCCCGATCGCCAACACCCGGGTGTACGTGCTCACCGACACGCTGGCTCCGGCCCCGATCGGCGTGCCCGGCGAGCTGTACATCGCCGGCGCCGGACTGGCCCGCGGCTACCACGGCCGGGCCGGGCTGACCGCCGAGCGCTTCACCGCCGACCCGTACGGCGCCCCCGGCGAACGGATGTACCGCTCCGGGGACCTGGTCGCCTGGCGGGCCGACGGGGTGCTGGACTTCCTCGGCCGCAGCGACGGCCAGGTCAAGATCCGCGGCTTCCGGATCGAGACCGGCGAGGTCGAGGCCGCCCTGGTGACCCACCCGGCGGTCGGCGACGCGGCCGTCGTCCCGCACACCGAGGACGGGCGCACCGTCCTGGTCGGCTACCTGGTCCCGGCCGGCGACGCGGCCGTGCCCGACGCCACCGCGCTGCGCGCCCACCTGGCGGCCACCCTGCCCGGCCACATGCTGCCGGCCGCCTTCGTCCCGCTGACCGCCCTGCCGCTGACCGCCAACGGCAAGGTCGACCGGCGGGCCCTGCCCGCCCCGGCGGAGCGGCTCGGCACCGGCGGCGGACGGCAGGCTCCGCGCACCGCCACCGAGGAGCTGATCGCCGAGATCTGGCGGGAGCTGCTCGCGGTGGCCGAGGTCGGCGTGCACGACGACTTCTTCGTCCTCGGCGGCGACTCCCTGCTGTCGCTGCGCGCGGTGTCCCGGATCAACGCCGTGTTCGGCACCGGGCTCTCGCCGCGGGCCCTGTTCGAGCGGCCGACGGTCGCCGGGACGGCCACCGCGGTCGAGGACCTCGTACTGGCCGAGCTGGAAGCGGCCGCCGCGCAGTCCTGACGTCCCGCACCCCCTCCCCCCGCCCCTCCCGTTCATCTCCCCGACGCCCCGACAGGAGTCCCCGTGTCCAACCCCTTCGAGCAGAACGACCGCTCGTACAGCGTCCTGGTCAACGACGAGGGCCAGCACTCGCTCTGGCCCACCGGCATCGCCGTCCCGCTCGGCTGGGACACCGTCCTCGCGGACCGGCCCCGCGAGGAGTGCCTCGGCTACGTCGAGACCCACTGGACCGACCTCAGCCCGCGGAGTCTTCGCCCCGCCGCGGGCTGACCGGGGCGCGTCCGACCGAGCAGACCGGGCTTGGCCCGACGACTCCCCACCCGACCGAGTCGTCGGGCCCGCCCCGGGCCCCGCCGCACCTCCCCGACCACCACCTCACTGGGGGATTCTTCCGATGAACACGCCGTCCGCCCGCGAAGACCGGATCGCCGCCCTGCCCGCCCACCTGCGCGAGGCGCTCGCCCGCCGCCTGGCCGGCCAGGCGGCGCCGGGTGCGGCCGAACCGCTGATCCCCGCGGTCCCGCGGGACGGCGAGCTGCCCATGTCGTACGGGCAGCAACGGCTCTGGTTCCTGGAGGACTTCGAGCCGGGGAACACCGACTACCACTCGGCGCTGCCGCTGCGGATCACCGGCCCGCTCGACCCGGACGCCCTGCGGGCCGCCCTCAGCGGGGTGGTGGCCCGGCACGAGGCGTTGCGAACCACCTTCACGGCGCGGGACGGGCGGGGCCTGCAGCTCGTCCACCCCGAACTCGCCCCCGAGTGGACGGCCGCCGAGGCGGACGGCGAGGACGCCGCCCGCGCCCTGGTCCGGGCCGAGATGGCCCGCCCGTACGACCTGCGGCACGGTCCGCTGGTCCGCGCGCTGCTGATCCGGCTGGCCCCGCAGGAGCACCTGTTCGTGCTCGGCATGCACCACATCGTCACGGACGGCTGGTCGCTGGGCATCGTCGCCCGCGAGCTGGGCGCGCTGTACGCCGCCGAACTCGACGGACGAACCGCCGATCTGCCCGAAGTCTCCGTCCAGTACCCGGACTTCGCCTCCTGGCAGCGCGCCCGGCTGGAGCGCGACGGGCTGCTGGACAGCCGACTGGACTGGTGGCGCGAGCAGCTGCGCGGATTCTCCCCGCTCGAACTGCCCACCGACCGGCCCCGCCCTGCCGTCCGCTCCACCGCCGGCGCGGTGTACGCCTTCGAGCTCGCGGAACCGACCGTCACCGGGCTCAAGCAGCTGGCCAAGGAGCACGGCGCCAGCCCGTTCATGGTGCTGACCGCCGCCGTGAAGGCGGTCCTGGCCCGCTGGTCGGGCCAGCAGGACATCGCCGTCGGCACCTCCTCGGCGGCCCGCGAGCACCCGGAGCTGGAGCAGCTCGTCGGCTTCCTGGTCAACACCGTCGTGCTCCGCACCCAGGTCGAACCCGCGCTTACCTTCGCCGAGTTGACCGCCCGGGTGAAGGACACCGTGCTGAACGCCTTCGCCCAGGGCGACGTCCCGTTCGACAAGCTGGTGGAGGCCGCCCGGATCGAGCGCGACCCGAGCCGCACCGCCCTGGTGCAGGCCACCGTCGTGCTGCACAACACCCCCGACGACACCCTGGCCCTGCCCGGCGCCGCCACCACGCCCTACCCGCTGGAGCGGGCCGCCTCGCTGTTCGACCTGACCTTCGAGTTCGAGGAGCGGGACGGCCGGCTGCACGGCCTGGTCGAGTACTCCACCGAACTCTTCGACCGGACCACCGTCGCCCGGATGAGCGGCCACCTCGGTGTGCTGCTCGACGGCGCGATCGCCGCGCCGGACCGCCCGCTGTCGGCGCTCCCGCTGCTCACCGCCGAGGAGCACCGGCAGCTGGTCACCGACTGGAACTCCACCGCGCTGCCCGCCGGGGGCGATCGGGCGCTGATCCACGAACGGATCGCCCGGCAGGCCGCGCTGACCCCCGACGCGGTCGCCGTGATCGCCGAGGACGCCGCCCTCACCCACCGCGAGCTGGACGAGCGTGCCAACCGGCTCGCCCACCACCTGGCCGCCCTCGGCGCCGGCCCCGGCGCGCTGGTCGGCCTGAGCGTGGAGCGCGGCTCCGCGATGGCCGTCGGCCTGCTCGGCATCCTCAAGGCCGGCGCCGGCTACGTGCCGCTCGACCCGGCCTTCCCCGCCGACCGGCTGTCGTACATGCTCGCCGACTCCGGCGCCCGGATCGTGGTCACCGCCGGCGCCGTGCGCGACCGGCTGCCCGCCGCCGGGCTCCGGCTGGTCGACCTGGACGCCGACCGGGCCGACATCGACGCCCGGCCCGCGACCGCCCCGGACACCGCCGTCACCGCCGGCGACCTGGCCTACGTCATCTACACCTCCGGCTCGACCGGCAACCCCAAGGGCGTCGCCGTCGAGCACCGCAACGTCCGGCACATCTGCGCCGCCTGGGACGCCCGGTACGGGCTCGCCGAGCTCAAACCCCGCTTCCTGTCCGTCTCCAGCCTCTCCGTCGACCTCTTCTTCGCCGACCTGATCCGCTCCGTCCCCTTCGGCGGCGCGCTGATCATCGCCTCCAAGGACGTCACCACCGAGCCCCCGGCCCTGCTCGACCTGATCGCCGCGACCGGAGCCACCGGCCTGGAGATCGTGCCCTCGCTGCTCAACGCCGTCCTCCAGGAGGTCGAGCGGCGCGGCGACGACTTCCCGCTGCTTCGGCTGCTCTCGGTCGGCTCGGAGGGCTGGCGGGTCGAGGACTGCCGCGCCCTGCTGCGCCGGCTCCGGCACGACGCGGTGGTGGTGAACGCCTACGGCGGCACCGAGGCCACCGTGGACTCCACCGTCTTCACCCCCACCGAGGAGTCCCTGCACGGCAGCGTGTACGTCCCGATCGGCCGTCCGCTGCCGGACACCCGGGTGTACGTCCTGGACGCCCACGGCGGCGTCGTCCCGATCGGGGTGCCCGGCGAGCTGTGGATCGGCGGCGAGGGCGTCGGCCGCGGCTACCACGGCCGCCCCGAGCTGACCGCCGAACGGTTCACCGCCAGCCCCTTCGTCCCCGGCGACCGGCTGTACCGCACCGGCGACCGGGCCCGCCGGCTGCCCTCGGGGGACCTGGAGTTCCTCGGCCGGGCCGACGACCAGGTCAAGATCCGCGGCTTCCGGATCGAGCTGGGCGAGGTGGAGAGCGCCCTGCTGACCCACCCGTCGGTGCGCGAGGCCGTGGTGCTGGCCCACCAGGACGCCGCGGGGCGGCGCCGACTGGCCGCGTACGTCGTCGGCGCGGGCGAGACGCCCGGCGCCTCCGAGCTGCGCTCCCACCTGTCCGGGCTGCTCCCGGACTACATGGTCCCGGCCGTCTTCACCGCCCTGGACCGGCTGCCGCTGACGCCCAACGGCAAGGTCGACCGGCGGGCGCTGCCCGAACCGACCGCCGGAAGCGCGCCGGCCGGCACCGAGTACACCGCCCCGCGCGACACGGTCGAGGAACGCCTCGCCGAGGTGTGGGCCCAGGTGCTCGGCGTCGAACGAGTCGGCGTCCACGACAACTTCTTCGACCTGGGCGGCGACTCCATCCTCTCCATCCAGGTCGTCTCGCGGGCCCGGCAGGCCGGTCTGCAGCTCAGCTCCAAACTGCTGTTCCTGCACCAGAGCATCGCCGCCCTGGCCGCTGTGACGGGCACGGCCCCGGCCTCGGCGGCGCCCGCCACCGCGACCACCCCGGCCACCGGACGGGTCGAACTCACCCCGATCCAGGCCTGGTTCCTCGCCGCCCACACCGTCAATCCCGACCACTACGCGATGTCCGTCCAGGTCGAACTGGCCCCGGACACCGACCCCGGGCTGCTCGCCCGCGCCCTTGACGCGGTGCTGGACCAGCACGACGCCCTGCGGCTGCGCTACACCCGCAGCGGCGAGGAGTGGCTCCAGGAGTACGGGAGCCGACCGGACGACGTGCTGACCGTGCGTGAGCTGAGCGGCCCGGACGCCCCGGCCCTGGAAGCCGCCGCCGTCGAAGCCCAGCGGGCCCTGGACCTGTCGGCCGGCCGGCTGGTCCGGGCGGTGCACCTCCGCTTCGCCGACGGGTCCGCGCCCCGGCTGTTCCTCGCCGTGCACCACATCGTCATGGACGGGGTCTCCTGGCGCGTCCTGCTGGACGACCTGGCCACCGCCTACGACCGGCTCGCCCGCGGCGGCCCGGCCGAGCTCGGCCCCCGCACCAGCAGCTACCAGGACTGGGCCGGACGGCTCGCCGAGCACGTCCGGGCCGGCGGCCTCGACCACGAGCTCGCCCACTGGAGCGCGGTGGCCCCCGCCGACGCCCCCGCCCTGCCCGTCGACCACCCCGAGGGCCGCAACGTCACCGCCCGGGAGCGCACCGTCGAGGTCCGCCTCGGCCGCGCCGAGACCGAGGACCTGCTGCACCGGGTGCCCTCGGCCTACCGCACCCGGATCGACGACGTCCTGGTCGCCGCGCTCGGCCGCACCCTGGCCGACTGGACCGGGACGGACCGCCTGGTACTCGGCCTCGAAGGGCACGGCCGCGAGGAACTGTTCGAGCAGGTCGACCTCTCCCGCACCGTCGGCTGGTTCACCACCCACTACCCGGTCGCCCTGCGGCTGCCCGCAGCCCCGTCCTGGGGCACCACGCTGAAGTCCGTGAAGGAGCAACTGCGCGCCGTCCCCGGCCGCGGCCTCGGCTACGACGCGCTGCGCTTCCTGTCCGCGCCCGAGCAGCCCGGCCACGCCCTGCTGGCCGACCCGCTGCCCCCGATCAGCTTCAACTACCTGGGCCAGTGGGACGGCACCACCAGCGTCGACGGGCTCATCCGCGACCGCCTGCCCGCCCTCGGCCTCGACCACGAGCCCGAGGAGCCCCGCCCCTACCTGCTCGACGTCGTCGGCATGGTGGAGGACGGTGTCCTCGGTTTCACCTGGATCTACTCCGACGAGGTCTTCGACGAGGCGACGGTCGCCCGGCTGGCACAGCAGCACCTGACCGCGCTGCGCGAGCTGGTCGAGCACTGCCTGCGGCCCGGCAGCGGCGGCGCCACACCGTCCGACTTCCCGCTCGCCCGGCTGAACCAGGACGCCGTGGACCGGATCGTCGGCGACGGCCGGAACGTGGAGACCATCCACCCGCTCACCCCGATGCAGAGCGGCATGCTCTTCCACACCCTCTCCGAGCCCGGCTCCCAGGCCTACTTCGAGCAGACCAGCTTCCTGCTCGACGGCGTCGCCGACCCGGCCCTGCTGGAACAGGCCTGGCAGCACGTCACCGACCACCTGGAGATCCTGCGCGGCGCCCTGGTCTGGGAGCGGGTCGACCGCCCCCAGCTGGTGGTGCACCGGCGGGTGGAACCGCCCGTGGTCCACCTCGACTGGCGCCGCCTGCCGGAGCCGGAGCGGGCCCGCGCACTGGAGCAGCACCTCGCCGAGGACCGCGCCCGGGGCATCGACCTGTCCGTCGCGCCGCTGATGCGGATGGCCCTGATCCGTCTCACCGACACCACCGTCCGCGTCGTCCGCACCTCCCACCACGTGCTCCTGGACGGGTGGAGCACCTTCCAGATGCTCGACGACCTCACCACCGCCTACCGGGCCCTGGTCGCCGGCCGGCGACCGGTCCTCCCCGCGCGGCGCCCGTTCGCCGCGTACGTGGAGTGGCTGGAGCGCCAGGACCTCGCCGAGGCCGAGTCCTACTGGCGGCGACTGCTCGGCGGGTTCACCGAGCCGACCGCACTGCCCTTCGACCGGCTGCCCGCCACCGGGCACCAGGCGCAGTCCTCCCGCCGACTGCTCACCCGGATCCCGACCGGGGTCTCCCAGCGGCTCTACACCGTCGCCCGGGAACACCGGCTGACCGTCAACACCGTGCTGCAGGGGGCCTGGAGCCTGCTGCTGTCCCGCTACTCGGGCGAGCCGGACGTGGTGTTCGGTGCGACCGTCTCCGGCCGGCCCGCCGACCTGCCCGGCGCCGACGCGATGGTCGGCATGCTGATCAACACCCTCCCGGTGCGGGTCGAGGTCGACGGCGACGCGCCGATCGGCGACTGGCTGGGCGGCATCCAGCAGGCCCAGGCCGAGGCCCGGCAGTACGAACACGTCCCGCTGACCCAGATCCAGGGCTGGAGCGGGGTCGAGCGCGGCACCCACCTGTTCGAGAGCCTGGTCGCGTTCGAGAACTTCCCGGCGGACGGCGGCACTTCACCCACCGACGGGGTCCGGCTGTACGGCCTGGAGGGCGCCGACGTCACCAACTACCCGCTCAACCTGGTCGCCTACGCAGGCGAGGAACTGGCCTTCGCCCTCTCCTACGACCCCGCGCTCTTCGACGCCGGGACCGTCGAACGGCTGGCCGGCCACCTCGGCGCGCTGCTCGCGGCGATCGCCGAGGACCCGAACCGGCGGGTGTCGGCCGTGCCGATGCTGATGCCCGGGGAGCTGGAGCGGGTGAGCGGTGAGTGGAGCGGTGTGCCGGGCGTGCCCGCCTGGGCGGGCACCATCCACGGACTGGTCGCCGAGCAGGCCGCCCGCACACCCGATGCGCCGGCCGTCACCTTCGGCGACGAGACGCTCAGCTACCGGGAGTTGGACGAAGCCGCCAACCGGCTCGCCCACCACCTGATCGGATTCGGCGCCGGACCGGACCGACTCGTCGCCCTGTCCGTCGAACGCGGACTGTCGATGGCCGTCGGCCTGCTCGGCATCATGAAGGCCGGCGCCGCCTACCTCCCCCTCGATCCGGCCTACCCCACCGACCGCCTCGCCTACATGCTCCAGGACTCCGGCGCCCGCCTCCTCGTCACCCACCACGGCCTCAACCGGAACCTCCCCTCGGAGAACGTCCAGGTCATCGACCTCGACCAGGACGGCGCCACCATCGCCGCCTGCCCGACCACGGCGCCGCAGTCCGGTGCCACCGCCACCGACCTGGCTTACGTCATCTACACGTCGGGGTCGACGGGCCGGCCGAAGGGCGTGGCCATCGAGCACCACACCGTGCTCCACCTGATGGCCAACTCCCAACCCCTGTACGACTTCAACACCGACGACGTGTGGACCGTCTTCCACTCCTACGCCTTCGACTTCTCCGTCTGGGAACTCTGGGGCGCCCTCACCACCGGCGGCCGCGCCGTCATCATCGGCCACGACACCGCCCGCAACCCCGACGCCATGTGGCACCTCCTCCACCACCACAACGTCACCGTCCTCAACCAGACCCCGTCACTCTTCCGCGAACTCGTCGAACACGCCGCCCGAACCACCAACACCACACCCCCACAACTACGGTGGATCATCTTCGGCGGCGAAGGCCTCGAACCCAAACACGTCACCACCTGGTTCAACACCTTCCACCAGAACCACACCCGCCTGATCAACATGTACGGCATCACCGAAACCACCGTCCACGTCACCCACGGCGAGATCACCCCCCACCACCTCACCACCGGACGACGCCTGCCCGCCGGACGCCCCCTCCCCGGCTACGGCATCCACCTCCTCGACCCCCACGGAAACCCCGTCCCCACCGGCATCCCCGGAGAGATCCACGTCACCGGCGGCGGCCTCGCCCGCCACTACCTCCACCGCCCCGACCTCACCCTCGAACGCTTCCCCCACCACCCCCACGGCCAACGCATGTACCGCTCCGGCGACATCGCCCGCTGGCTCCCCGACGGCACCCTCGAACACCTCGGCCGCGCCGACCACCAAGTCAAGATCCGCGGCTACCGCATCGAACTCGGCGAAATCGAAACCGCCCTCCTCACCCACCCCCACATCCACGAAACCCTCGTCACCACCCACCCCACCCCCGACGGCCACCACCGCCTCACCGCCTACACCGTCACCACCACCCCCACCACCCCCACCGAACTACGCACCCACCTCGCCACC